>CBDURK010000092.1:0-9443 GCA_965369645.1 uncultured bacterium
GACAACTGCCTGGTCCGAATGGAATATCGACCTGCAGGCGTTTGGTGTTAACCTTGCCAATGTCAATTCGATTACTCTTGGCCTTAGCTCGGTTACCGGCGGCACAGGTATAATGTACTTCGATGATATTCGACTGTACCCTCCGGCACCATAAGACAGGATTTGGCTGTTAACTACAATTGTGCAGCCAATAGAGTAAATTTGTAAATTCGGGGCCTATACCGATTTGGTATAGGCCCCTTCTTTGTTTGTTTATGTTAAAAGGATTATTATTGCAAATGAGCGAATTGTTAAGATAATGTTTACTTCAAACAATATAATCTTTTTAGCGTGTTTTTTATAATAATAACTAAAATTTTGTACCGGAACTTACTAAGGGGAAAAAAAGGTGGACAAAATAGCTGGTATTATCCAGAAAAAGAACCGGAAAATTAATAAATCATTTCAGCTTATATTGTTAATGATACTGGTTTTTATGCTTTTTGTAATGGGAGGCTGTCCCAAAACCTCCCCGAAAAGAGCGGTAAGTGAATCATCAAGGGACATTCCTGTTGCTTATGATGTGGATGTGGTGGTGGTCGGCGGAACATCAGGAGGCGTTGCTGCGGCCCTTGAAGCGGCTCAAAACGGCGCGAAAGTTTTTCTTGCTGCACAACGGCCGTATCTTGGTGCGGACCTTTGCGCAACATACCGTCTGTGGCTTGAGCCGGGTGAGGTGCCGGCCCTGCCGCTGCCAAAGAATATTTTTGCAGAGCCATCTGTCTCCTTGTTGGCACGTAATCGAATCAGTTTTACTTACGAAACCGATAAGCCATCAGCCAGTGTCCATAAAGACACACCTACGCCATCGTTACTTACAGACGGCAAATGGCGAAGCGCGTCAAGTCAGAGCGTTCAGTATGACGGTGATGTGACCATTATCGCTGACCTGGGCGATAAACATCAGCTTGATAAAGTCCACATCATGGCTTATCAGCGCCGCAGCCCTTCCGGTGACGATTTCGAAGTAGAAAGCGTCACTGTCTCTATTAGCAATGATAAACAACAATGGAAGCAGCTCGCCGTCATTAACAACCTGAGACTCGCCGAAGCTCTCCCTGAACCGTGGGGACCGATTGAACTTTCAGCATCGATCAACGCCAATGCCCGTTACGTGAAATTCCTGGTTAAAAAGAGTCCGGATGTCACTCGACTGCTTTTGGGTGAGATTGTGATAGAGGATAAACGGTCACTCACACAGCCAACTGCGCCGGCACGAATTCCTCCAACACCGATGCAGGTTAAGCGTACTCTGGATGAGGCACTGCTCAAAGCAAATGTCCGGTTTTTGTATGGCTGTTATGCAACAGATGTCCTTCTTGATGACGATGGCAAGGTTGCCGGCATTATTATGGCCAACCGTTCCGGACGACAGGCGGTTAAAGCTAAAATCGTTATCGACGCAACCTCCAGGGCAAACGTGGCGAGAATGGCCGGAGCGAAATTTCAGCCATACCCGTCAGGCGTGCAAACATTTAAACGCATAGTTGTCGGTGGTGGACTCCGAACCGACAAAGACATTCAGTCACGAAATAAATCATCACCGATATCAACTAAAAGCGGCCTGGAATATACCGCCATCGAATACACCCTCAAAATACCGATGAAGGACGGCTCTTTTTCATCGTTTGCCAGGGCCGAGCAAATCGCTCGTGACAAAACCTGGCATCCCAACCAGGAAGACGCTTCGGAAACACTTTTTCAGGTTCCGCCTGACCCAATGAAAGGAAAAAAGACTTTATCCGAATCCTGGCCGGGCGCTGAAAAAGTCGAACTGGATGCCTTCCGGCCTCAGGGGCTTAACAATCTATTTGTTATTGGCGGCTGCGCGGATATAACGCGAGAAGCCGCCCACAAGCTGCTGCGACCGCTGGAGTTAATGAAAGTAGGCAGTCGCATTGGTACCGCGGCAGCATTACAGGCAAAGAATATAGCCAAAGCAGATAACGTCAAAATACCCGGTAAGCCGGTATCAGGTATCACTTCAGGAGATATTAAGGAGAATTTGAATGGAATACGCCGGAAATTAACCGCCCCTTCTAAAGTTCATGCAGACAAGCGGGCTATTCCCATTCTCAAAGAAGTGGACGTAGTTATTGTTGGCGGAGGTACCGGCGGAGCACCAGCCGGAATTTCCGCGGCAAGACAGGGAGCTGAGACACTCGTATTAGAATATCTACACGGACTCGGTGGAGTGGGAACGACGGGCTTGATCAGCAAATACTATTATGGCAATATCAAGGGTTTTACTAAGGAAATAGATGATGGTATCGGCGGCTTCGGAGGCAATTGGAAGCATAAAGACGGCGGATGGAATATCATTTTGAAAAAAGAATGGTACCGCCGCAAATTACTTCAAGCCGGCGCGGAAGTCTGGTTCGGTGTGCTCGGTTGCGGCGCGTTCGTTGAAGATGGTTGTCTCAAAGGTGTAGTTGTTGCAACACCCCAGGGGCGAGGCGTAGTACTTGCGAAAGTGGTTATCGACTCGACCGGCAATGCCGACATTGCCGCTGCTGCCGGCGCAAAATGTGAGTTTACAAGCGGCGAAGTCCTTGCCGTCCAGGGAGCGGGACTTCCCGGGCATAATTTAGGCGCCGGTTATACTAATACGGACTGGACATTTATCGACGATACAGATGTTGTGGATGTCTGGCATGCATTCGTTGTCGCTAAGAATAAATTTAAAGATGTTTACGACCTGGGCCAGTTGGCAGACACGCGGGAAAGACGGCGAATAGTGGGTGATTTCATAATGTCACCACTCGATATTTCCAATAATCGAACATATCCCGATACTATTGTGATTGCTATGAGTAATTTCGATACCCATGGATTCACGATACATCCGGTCTTTATGCTAAAACCGCCCGACAGAAAAGGGATGTTCGTCAATGTGCCTTATCGATGCTTGCTGCCAAAGGGCCTGGACGGCATTTTAGTTACAGGGCTTGGAGTTAGTGCCCACCGTGATGCAATACCAGTTATACGTATGCAGCCGGATATCCAAAACCAGGGCTACGCCGCAGGTCTGGCAGCAGCGATGGCTGTCAAGAACGGCAAGAACCTTAGACAGATTGATATAAAAGCTCTTCAGAAGCACTTAATCGAGATAGGTAATCTACCCGAGAGAGTACTGACGGATAAAGATTCATACCCTATACCAAAAGAAATACTTACACAGGCTGTTGGGCGTATCGTTAATGACTTCGATGGGCTGGAGATAGTCCTTGCGCATTTAAAGTACACAATGCCGCTGCTTAGAAAAGCTTACGAAGTTGCTGAAGATAAAACAGCCAAACTTAAATACGCACATATCCTCGGAATGTTAGGCCATCCCTGTGGCTCCGGTACTCTTGTCGAGGCGGTAAAATCCAGCTCTTGGGACAAGGGCTGGAATTACACAGGTATGGGGCAGTTTGGGGCGAGCATAAGCGAGCTTGACAGTCTTATTATTGCTTTAGGCCGAACTCGCGACAAGCAGGGATTAAAACCAATCCTTGAAAAAGTAGAACAGCTCGACGCCGACAGTGAGTTTTCGCATTATCGTGCTGTAGCGATTGCACTTGAGACCCTGGGGCACCCCAATGCAGCAGAACCAATAGCGAAACTTCTGAAAAAGCCCGGAATGGCGGGTCATGCTTTTATGGATATCGATACAGCGAGGCATCGAACGCCACCGGGGCATGTGGACACTTTGACGCGAAACTTGTCCCTGCGGGAGCTGGTTCTGGCGAGAGCTTTGTACCGATGCGGTGATTATAAAGACATGGGTAAAAATATCCTGACCGAATATGCCCATGACCTCCGCGGCCACTACGCCAGACACGCCCGGGAGGTGCTTAAAGAACAAGAATAAATAAGACAAAATAATATGCCAAATATATTTACTTAAAAGACAGTTTGCAGTTAACTACTTAAACAAAGTATGTAAAGAGAGTTGTTAGGAGAAAAAGATGCCCGGAAAATATCGTTTTTCATTTGGCCCATGGAATATTCACGAAGGTGGCGACCCATTTGGACCAACAGTCAGAAATAGTATCGAGTTCGGTAAGAAACTGAAAATATTTAAAGAACTCGGCTTTGACGGTGTGCAGTTTCACGATGACGATGCCGTGCCTGATATGGACAATCTGAGCTTTGTTGCAATTGTCAAACAGGCAAAAGAAGTGCATTCTATGCTCGAAGGAGAGGGGCTTGCAGCGGAATTTGTCGCGCCTCGGTTGTGGGAGAATGAGCAAACAATCGACGGGGCTTATACCTCGAACGACCCGGCGGCCCGTCAGTATGCCAAAGACAGGAGCCGGCGGACGATTGATATCGCCAATGCCCTTGATACGAAACTGGTCGTTCTCTGGCTTGCCCGCGAAGGGACATATCTCCGTGAAGCAAAAGACAGCAGGCTGGCCGTCGAGAGAATTGTAGAGGCCGTCAACGACATGTTAGCCTATAACGCTGAAATTGAAATTGCAATTGAGCCCAAGCCGAACGAGCCGATGGACCAGGCCTATATACCGACAACAGGACACGCCATTGCTGTGAGCTATCTCACCAGCGACCCGGATCGCGTCGGTGTTAACATCGAAAGTGCTCATGCGATTCTTGCGGGCCTTGATCCTTCAGATGAAATGGGCTTTGCCCTTGCTTATGATAAGCTCTTTACCGTTCATCTCAATGACCAGAACGGCCTGAAATTCGATGAGGACAAATCCTTCGGCTCCGTCGATTTGCGAAGGGCATTCAATCAGGTGCGCATACTCGACCAGTATGACTACGGCACCAGCGGTGAATTTGTGGGACTGGACGTCAAAGCTATGCGCACCCAGAAACCGGATGTCGCTACAAAGCATTTGTCTAACAGCAGAGAGATTTTCCTGGCTCTTGTGAAACTTGTTCAAAAGCTCGATAAAATCAAGGTCGAGAAATTGATCGCTGAGCGGGATTACGAAGAGTTGGATTTATTGATCATCAACCATTTGATGGGCAAATAGGACAACCGAGAACTTTCAGAAAGTATAATTATGACAAATAATAAAACTGTTTTGAGTTTAGGTGCCCATCCCGACGACGCGGAGTTTTTCTGTACCGGGACACTGGCATTACTTGAGAAAAAAGGCTGGCAGATTCACATCGCGACAATGACGCCCGGAGACGGCGGTACAGTTCAGTACAGCCGGGAAGAAATAAGCAAAATTCGCCGAGCCGAAGCTGCTAAATCAGCCGGCATGTTAAACGGCAGCTACCACTGCCTCGAAAGCAGCGATATCTTTATTATGTATGACAGGCCAACACTGCTCAAGGCCATTGAGCTGGTGCGAAAAGTTCGACCAACTATCGTGCTTACTACAAGCCCGGTCGATTATATGGTTGACCACGAAATGGCCAGCAAACTTGCTCAGACAGCCTGCTTTGCCTGTGGAGTTGTGAATGTCGAAACTCCCGGCGCCGAGCCGTTCGAGCCCATACCCTATCTCTATTACATGGACGCCGTGGAAGGAAAAGACAACCTCGGAACTAAAATTAATGCTGGCACAATAGTCGATGTAAGCGACGTTATGGATGTCAAAGAAAAGATGCTTTGCTGCCACGAAAGTCAGCGACACTGGCTTTTGAAACATCACGGTACAGATGACTATGTTATTTCGATGAAGACGTTAGGCGCCGAGAGAGGCCGGGAAATAAACTCGCAATATGCCGAAGGATTCAGGCAGCATCTGGGCCATGCGTATCCGCAGGACAATATACTTAAGGCTGAGCTGGGAGAATTGGTCCATATCGTATAAGGAGAGTAACGATGGCAAGAAAAATCAGCATGTTGGCACCGCAGTGGTGGGATTATACGACACTTGATGACGAGATTCTAAACGATGCCGCTAAACTCACAACCGAGGATATGGCCGGTTTGAGCAGAGAAGGTTTTAAGGTCGTGTTTTATGACAGTCTCGATGATTTTTACTTAGCCGAGGCCCTTGAGTATATCACATCGTGGAGACAGGCCACGCCTGGCAGTCCGGCTGGTATCTGTGGACCGATTGGGCCGACCGAACAGCTTCCACTCGTAGCAAGGCTGGTAAATGAATTGAAGCTGGACCTCAAAGACGCTCATTTCTGGGGTATGGATGAATGGTACATTGACGGCACCGAAGCGCCGCTATCGCATCCGTTGTCCTTCGCAAAAGCGGACATGGAACTTTGCTTCAACAAAATTGACGGCAAATTGAAAATGCCCGAATCCAATATCCATTTCCCGAAAGCCGATACGACAGAGTACATTAACAGTTGGGAAGGCGTTCGTTGCCTGGTTATGCAGGGCGGCCAGGGTGACATTAAACACTGGGCATTCAACGACCCCCTAAAGCGAGAAGGTAAATATAAGGACGCCCCACCAACACCGGAAGAATATCGCCGTCTCACAACGCGCATCGTGGATTTACACCCTGTTACTATTATACAGAATGCTCGAACCAGCGGCGGCGGCGTGGTTACCGGCGTTCCGAAACAAGCTATAACCGTCGGACCCGTCCAAACGTGGAAGGCGGAAAAAGTCTCGATATGGCAGGCGGGCACGCACGACAATCCTTTCGGCATGAGACTGACAACTCTAATGATAAGTAAACAAATCGCCGACAGCTCGGTGCCAATGTCTCTTCTCTCCGGGCATCCGAACGTTCAGTTTAATTTTTACAGACCTGCCATCGGTAAATGTGAAGCCCAAATGCACTGATAGATATTGAGACACTATTTTTGGAACAATCAAAGTATGGCAACAGATGTGTTGATTCTAAATACGGGAGTGGTGGATTTAAGAAGGCCGGATTTTGCATTCGCTGATAAGCTGGTCGGCATTGGCGGCCTGGCCAAGTGTAAGACCACCGATATGCCGAGTTGCTCGCAGGAGCAGTTGAGTCAATGGATAGAGCAGGGTTTCGCAACGGCAGGCGGACCCGGCAACACAGCCCCTCTGATTGCAAGAACAGGCTTGAAAGTTGCAGTCGGAGTGAATCTCGGCAAAGGCAATTATGATGGTCTGGACGCACAGGGCAGACTTTTCCACGATGTGATGACTGCAAACGATATCGACATGTCATCAACTCACATACATCCCGATTTACCGACAGGGACGACCTTTATCCACAGCACCTCCGGCGATGACAGAGGCGGTATCGCGTACTTTCCCAACGCTAATAACGATTTTGATTTCGAGATATTCAAGGGCGCTGTCGAGAAATTAAAACCCAGCATTGTTTACTATATGTATTCCGGCCTGTCCGACAGAGGCGATGCCAACGGAGGCAGGGACTTAGCTGACTTCATTAAATGGTGTCGCAGCAAAGGCGCCGTCACGATTGTTGACAGCCATACTTTAACAGGCAACCCCGGCGAATTGATTAAAGCCGGAAAGCCTATAGAAGAATATCGCCTTTTAGAACCGCTCCTGCCAGAGGTTGATGTATTCTTTACATCCTGTGACGAGGCAAAGCTGATTCAAAATACCCTTGCACCGCCGCGCTCATGGGACAAGTTTACAGAGCACGAAAACAATCTGCACTTCCTTCATTTCTTGACTGAAAGATTTTGGCGAGAGGATAACAGAACAAAGCTGTTCGGAGTCACCATCAGTAATGGTGCTTATGAGTCGCATATAGATTCGCAAGGCCGCTCCGGCGGGCCAAACAAAATCCAATCACATTTCATGGCAGGCGAGGTGGTTGACCTCGTCGGGGCGGGAGATTCGTTTAGGGCCGGGCTTATTACATATATCGCACGTAATCTAAACCGGTTCAGGGACAGTTCGATAGATTTTACCGAAGCAGTTCAGATGGGTAATCTGTTCGCTTCGCTTTTTATTAAAGCATCTCTTGAAGATAGATATGGCAATATAAAAGCTTATGACAAAATGTTGAAAGTAGTCCGCAGCGATATGGCTTATCCGAATTTTGAAGCATTGCGAGATGCTCTGGCTTAAGCAGAACTGAATAAAGAAAGGAAGTATAAATGGCCGCAAAGGACACTGGATTAAACTGGCAGAATAAAATTAATAATTACGCTCAAATCGGAGGCATCGAAACCTCAGTCTTGGATAACGACCTGGCCAAAGGAACACGAATAGCCTGGATAAACACCGGGGCCGGCCTTCGATTTAAGGTCGTTATCGACAGAGGGCTTGATATCGCTGACGCCTTTTATAATCAATACAGTCTCGCCTGGCTCAGTCATGCAGGCATAACCTCTCCCCGTCCCGATGCCAACCGTGGACTGGAATGGCTTTATTCTTTTGGCGGCGGCTTATTGACAACATGCGGCCTGACTCACGTTGGCGGACCGGAAACAGACGAATTCGGAGAGCGTGGCCTTCACGGACGCATCAGCAATCTCCCCGGTAGGATCGAATCGATATTGCAGCCGGACTTGACAAAAAAGAATCCTCAAATGAGCATTACTGCCGTGATGAAACAATCGCGGGTATTCGGGCCTAATCTGGAACTAAGACGAACTATATCAAGCACTCTCGGCCAGCCAACCGTTCGCATCCACGATGTCGTCACTAATCTCGGCAATACGCCCGCCCCCCACATGATATTATATCACTGCAACTACGGCTGGCCGCTGGTCGATGAGGCGACAGAGATTTTATGCAAAGGCAAATGGGCATCACGTGGTCTGGATATGGACAACGCCGTATTCAACAGCAAACGCAATTTCAGAAAGTGCTCAAAACCTCTCGATAGCCACAGAGCCGGCGGCGAAGGCTGTGCTTTTATTGACGTAACAGCCGACAAAAAAGGTATTTGCACTGCCGGCTTATATAATCGAAAAATCGGATTCGCTCTTGTCTTGAAATATAAAAAGAGACAATTGCCCTGGCTTAGTAACTGGCAGCACTTCGGGCCAGGCGAATATGTTACCGCCCTGGAGCCGGGGACAAATCCCCCCATTGGTCAGGGTACTGCCAGAAAGCAGAAAAAACTAATTCATATCGCTCCGGGCAAAAGTAAAACCTACGACCTGGAAATGACAGTCTTAACCGATAAAGAGCAAATCAAAAGCTTTGTGAAGGCCGCAGGTCGATAATTATGGCAGAACATATACTAACGGGTTTCGGATTCGGTCCGATTCAGGCTGGATTGTTCGTCAAGGAAGCTTTTCAAAGCGGCCATTTTACTCGGCTAATCGTAGCAGAGATTGACGCTCACTTAGTCGAGGCAGTCAAAGCCAATAACGGAAGCTTCTATATTAACGTAGCCAAAGCCGACGGCATTGAAACGCTGAAGATTGATAATGTCGAACTGCTCAACCCCAACGTCCCGGCTGATAAACAAATCCTCCTCCAGGCCCTTGCTCAATCAACAGAAATAACGACCTGCCTGCCTTCTGTAAATTTCTATGAATCGGGCGGCGACAACAGT
>CBDURK010000093.1:0-9428 GCA_965369645.1 uncultured bacterium
GCTAATCCACGAAAAAAATACCTTTTAAAGTGTCCCGCCATCGAATACTATAAAAAAACAGCCCCTGATTATTATCAATTTTCTTTTTTACACAACAAAAGCCGCCAACAAAACAGCTTTTACCCAAATCGCCATAGGTTAAACTACCGGCTTATCATAGTCAACAAAAAAGTCTTTTGGCAAATGAGCCCCAACCAAATGTATGACCGCCCCCGGCAGAGAAGCAAGAATCCATATTATACGCTGGCACATAACCAGGGCAAACGCCGCCTCTTTTTCGACACCGGCATAATGTATAAAAAGATAGGCAAGTGTGCCTTCGACTACTACTGCCCCGCCAACACTAACAGGCAATGCCCCCAGGACCCATGTCAGTGTGAAAAAAACATAGTAATAATTGAGACTCACAGGAATCCCGAGATTTTTCCCAAGAAACCAGAAGCCTGTGATTACCGTAATCTGCAAAGAAATAGTCAGCACAAAGGTCGCAAGAATTGTAAGGGGGCTGCCAGAGTAAACAATCAAAGCATTCTTGCACTTTTCAAACGCCTTGACACTGTGGATTCGAATATGAAACCACGCTTTTTGCAGCAAAACCCGTCCCCTCCTGTACAACAACAGTGCACTAAAAACCATCATCAATACCACGATTACCAGGAGGATAATCCACTTGTATTCAGTGAGAAACTTTAGAGGACCGCTGGGGCCGGTGAAGGTTACAGCATCCGCCTGATTTCGCAGGAAAAGCGTATAGAAGAAGCCCGCGATTATCAACGTGCTGCACAATCCAATAATCCTGTCAACAAATACGCTTAAGGCCGCCTCGAACTTTTTTTCGGTGTGCTTGGTAACATACCAGGCCCGAAGAAGATCCCCCCCCACCGAACCCGGCATAAAATTATTGTAAAACCAGCCCAGGAAATTGAGTCTTACGGCAGCGGCCAAACCGATAAAGATAGATTGAGTTCTGAGGAGCAGCCACCAGCGAAATCCAACCATTACCTGACTCAGGACGAAAATACTGAGGACCAAAGTAAAAATCCCCAAATTCATTTGATGAAAAGTTGAAGTTATTTTGCTCCATGTGTCCCCGCGAGATATCCACACTAAGACCCAAATGATACCAGCCGTAACAAACGCAATACGCAGAAACAGGAAGATGTATTTACTTTTCTTGTTTTTCGTCTTTGGCATTGAAGCAGTTTGCCTTGAAAAAACTTGTTTTCGCAGATAATAACCTGTAAGATTCATCTTTGCAATAAAGTAAAAAAATAACAATTTAGGAGACAAAAGACGTGAGCACAACAAAAGACATCGAGGAAGGCGCAGAGTTTATTCCGAAATTCGATGATAACGGCCTGATAACAGCTATAGCCCAGGACAGCCAGACCGGCCAGGTACTAATGGTCGCTTATATGAATCAGCAGGCACTTGATATTACAATCCAAACCGGCTATAGCACATACTTCAGCAGGTCACGGCAAAAACTCTGGAAGAAAGGTGAAGAAAGCGGCCATGTCCAAAAAGTTGAACAAATATTAGTCGATTGTGACCAGGACTGCCTGATTCTCAAAGTAACGGTTGATGCCGGCCAGTGCCATGTCGGTTATCGGTCCTGCTTTTACCGGGCTTTAAAGAACGACACGGACAAAAAGCTGGAGTTTATCGGCGAGATAACCTATGACCCCAAAAAAATCTACGGTAAAAACAACTGAATTTTACCACTCCTGGTCGTATCTGCTTGTTAGAAAGAAAAAGTTAGTACCCGGGTGCTTCAATAAACAAAAAAGGGATTATTCTTTAATTTCCACTTGATTTTTAGACGATAATATTTAGACGATAATAAGGTATGTTATTACTTGTGGACAATAGACTTAGTGAGGAACGGCAACAATGCTTGCCCTTTGTTTTTTTGATTTTTTCCCCGATAAATGAACGTTACATTTGGCAGTATCGGTGGCACTAACTTAATAGATTTGGTTTATGTGCTTTTGTGATGTCCGGAAAGAAACGTTTAAAAAATAGCAGCTTTTTTTCAGGAGGACCTAAGTTATGAAAAGTTTTAAATCAAGGGTATTATTCATCTGCGTGTTGACATTACTGCTGGGCATCGCACAGATTAGTATTGGAGCTCCACCGTTAAATGACAACCGTCAGAATGCAAAGTCAATCGGTAATGTAACGAACCAAGCTTTCGACACCACGCAGGCAACATTAGATGGTCCCGAGATTTGTATGTCGGGCAAGAACATCTGGTATTGTTATACTGCTCCCTGCAGCGGTGCTGCTACTATGAGCCTATGCGGCAGCAGCTTCGACACACAACTCGCGGTCTATAACGGCTGCAGCTCAACGCCGAGTTTGGGTAATCTGCTCAGGTGCAATGACGACTTCTGCGGCAGGCAATCGGAGGTCGTTTTTCCTGTAAGCGCCGGTAACAAGTATCTAATCGAGGTCGGCGGCTACAACTCTCTCGAGTACGGCCCTGGTGTGTTAAATATCACCTGTGATGGCGGAGCCGCTCCACCGGCCAATGAAAAGTGGTCCAATGCACAATCAGTCGGTTACATATCAGAGCTACCGTTCGACACCACTTACGCGACGTTCGACGGCCCCGGCAACTGTATAACCAGCCCGAATATCTGGTACTGCTTTACCGCTCCACACACGACTGACGTTACTGTCAGCCTATGCGGCAGTGATCTCGACACTATGCTTGCCGTTTATAATGGCTGTGACAACTACCCGATATTGGCCAATACAATCGAGTGCGACGATGACTTCTGCGGCGATCAGTCTCAGATTACCTTCGCCGCGACTGCCGGTAATAAGTACCTGATCGAAGTCGGGGGACACGGTGACTACACCGGCTCAGGAGTAATAAGCATCAGCAGCGATTTGGTCCCGAAGAGCGGGCTGTTTAACGATGACTGCATTAACGCAATACCAATAGGCAATGTAACGAATCTGGCTTTCAACACCGATTTGGCACAATTTGACGGTCAAGGCCACTGTATGACCACTCCAAACATCTGGTACTGCTATACTGCTCCGAGCACAAGTGAGGTTACCGTCAGTCTATGTGGAAGCGAATACGACACTAAGCTCGCCGTCTATAACGGCTGTGGCTGTAATCCACATGCAGGCAGCCTGATCGAATGTAATGACGATTTTTGCAGCAGGCAGTCTGAGCTTACCTTCGAAGCGATAGCCGGCAACAAGTACCTCATAGAGATTGGGGGGTGGACAGACTCCGATCATGGCCCCGGTATATTGAATATCAGCTCAGAAGGAACGCCTACTCCGCCACCAAGCGGGCCAAACGATAACTGTCAGAATGCAAAGCTAATCGGTAACGTAACAGGCCTGATGTTCGACACCAGCGATGCTACATTCGACGGCCCCGGCCACTGTTTGACAAGTCCGAACATCTGGTATATCTATACCGCTACATGCACAGGCGAAGCCATAGTAAGCCTTTGCGGCAGCGGCTACGACACCAAGTTAGCCATCTATAATGGAGGCGGCTGCAATCCGTCACAAAGCAGACTGATAGAATGCAACGATGACTCCTGCGGCTGGCAGTCCGAGATAACCCTTGATGTAACCGCCGGACAACAGTACCTCATCGAAGTCGGCGGATTCGGTGACAACGCCGGTGAGGGACTTATAAGTGTCAGTTGCGAGGGTTCAGCACCAACAGCACAATCAGACCTCGGCGACGCACCGGACAGCACCAACAATTTCGGGCGTAATATGACCGCATATCCCAAGGGAGGCCCTTCGGGAGTGAAGGCCCATTATCCGACCGTCTATAACGACGGCAGAACCACCGGTCCATTCGGTCCGATTCACCTGAATGCTCAGGCAGTAGTGGCCCATCTTGGTAAGCAGATTACCAGTGAAAACGATGCCGACACAGGTCCTGACCAGGACATTACCAATAACATTAAACCCACAACCAACATGCCTGACAACGACAAGGGCGACGACGGTATTATCTTCCCGGTCAATATGCCAAAATGTCGCTGGACTACGTTTGACTATATCGTCAACATTGTCAACCCTGGCACCAACGTCTGGATCAATGTCTGGTGCGACTGGAACCGTGACGGCGACTGGGACGACGACAGCAACAACAATATGTCCCTTGCCTGTTCCGGAGGGATTGTATCCGAGTGGGCGGTACAGAACCAGTATCTTGTCAATCTGCCGGCCGGATTAAACCAGATCACAACACCGGCATTCCTGTCATGGCACTCGGATGCAGGTACCAAGCAAATATGGATGAGAATTACTCTTTCCCCGAAGCCCTGGACGAGCGGCAGTGCTCCCGGCGTCAGAGGTAATAGTGGTTCCGGACCACGGGACGGCCACGAATTCGGTGAGACGGAAGATTACTACTTCTTCCCGGATTCAAGCTTCACGATATGTGAAGATTACAACGGTGACGGGATAATCAACATCCAGGATTTGGCGGCTTTCACGACCGACTGGCTTGAGAACTGTCCGTAGTAAGTTTGCCGGATATTTGACGTAAGCAAAAAGGCTGTGGGTGATAATCACTCGCAGCCTTTCTTATTTGTTCTGATACAGGAAGTCAGGAACTCAAAGCTCATTGGCTTATTTGATTTCTTTCGCCACATCCTTGGCGAAGTATGTTATAAGGATGTCCGCACCGGCGCGTTTGATTGAGGTGAGCAGTTCCAGCATTGTTGCCTTTCCATCCAGCAGACCTGCGGCGGCGGAATTTTTTACCATCATATATTCGCCGGAGACGTTATATGCTGCAAGCGGACAATCGAAACGCTGCTTTGCCGCGGCTATTATATCGAGGTATGCAAGGGCAGGCTTTACCATTACAATATCAGCACCTTCTTCTATATCGAGGGCAATCTCTGCCATGGCCTGCTCAGTACCGGAGGCAGGGTCCATCTGATAATTCCTGCGGTCGCCAAAGGCCGGGGCGGATTCAGCGGCGTCTCTGAAAGGGCCGTAGAAGGCAGAGGCGTATTTGGCAGCATAAGACATAATCGTGACATCTTTGAAATCATTTTCTTCGAGAGCTTCACGGATGGAGTTTACCCGGCCATCCATCATATCCGAAGGGGCAACTATATCGGCTCCGGCCTGAGCATGTGAGAGGGCCATTTTTGCCAGGAGCTCGCAGGTCGGGTCGTTATCGACATTGTTGTCTTTTATTACGCCGCAATGGCCGTGGCTGGTAAATTCACAAAGGCAAACATCGGTAACAACTAAAAGTTCCGGGGCCGCCTTTTTGATTTCTCTGATAGCCTTATGGACAACGCCGTCTTCTGCCCATGCTTGTGAACCGATCTCGTCTTTTTTGTCCGGCAGGCCGAAAAGCAGCACCGCAGGTATGCCCAGAGAGGCAACTTCTACGGCTTCGGCGGCAATGGTATCCGGCGAAAAGTGAAAACAATCATCCATTGACTTAATCGGCTCTTTGATGCCGGAACCATCCCGGACAAATAACGGATACACCAGGTCATCGACACTCAAGGTATTTTTTCGCACGAGTCTTCGCATTGCATTACTGCTGCGCAGCCTTCGCATTCTGATTTTCGGAAAGCCCATAATTTACTCCTTCGGAGATTTTCCACATGGCCAAAACGAATTATTTATTTATATGTTTGCTCAATCGCATCAATTAATCCATCAAGGGTATGCTCTGCGGCCGTTATATCAACTCTTACACCGAGGCTTTTCAAGCGTTCGGAAGTTACTGGCCCAATCGATGCGATTTTGACGTTAGCCGAATTTACCATATCGCCGGGGATTTGTTCGAAAAAAGAATTTACCGAAGAGGGGCTTGCAAAGGTCAGCCAGTCAATCCGGTCTTTATTGATTTCTTCAATAAGCCAATCGCTTTTGCATATCTGCTGCTCGGCCGTATAAACGGCAATATCCTGAACTATGGCTCCGGCCTTTTGCAATAGCTCGGCAAGCTCATTGGATGCAATCTTCGAGCGTAACAGCAAGACCTTTTTGTCCTTTAAGTTTGTATGAGCGATTAATTGCCTGCCGAGCTCTTTGCTGGTAAAAACACCCGGCACAAAATCCGCTTTTATTCCGAACTCGCTTAACTTGGCCGCAGTTTTGCCGCCTATTGCAGCAATTTTGGTTGAGCCGAAAACTCTGGCGTCTTTGTCCAGACTTTGCAGGGCGTCAAAGAATACCGCCACGCCATTACCGCTGGTAAAGATAATCCAGTCGCTCTCGGTGATTTTTGTAAGCGTGTGTAAAAATTCGTTTTTCTGCGTAAGGGATTTGATTTTAATTGTCGGGAATTTCTTAGGGTTGCCGCCGCGACGAATAATCTTATCTGCAAAATCGATATTGCCGGGGACGTCCCTTGTTACGACAATATTCCTGCCAAACAGCGGCTGCTGCATAAACCAGTTAAGCTGCGTGTCACTGCCTGCGGCGGCGCCGATGACTACGATAGCGGGCGGTTTAATTCCTGCCTGTTTGCACTTTTGGCTTATATCGGAGATCGAGGCTTTTGCAACTGCCTGTACGGGGAAAGTAGCATTAGCAATTATAGCCACCGGAGTATCGGCGTTCATGCCGTTTTCCATCAACTGAGCGGAAATATAATCCAGATTGCCGATTCCCATATAAAAAACTATAGTGCCGTTGAGCCTGGCGAGAAGGGGCCAGTCGATATTGGTCTTTTGCCTGTCCGGGGACTCGTGCCCTGTTACAAAAATCACCTGTGAACTGTATTCCTTATCGGTCAGCATGATACCTGCATAAGCTGCGACGGCGATGCCGGAGGATATGCCCGGAACGATTTCAAAACCGACACCGTGTTCGATAAGGACTGCAAGCTCTTCGTGACATCTGCCGAAGATGCAGGGGTCACCGCCCTTTAAGCGTACGACAGTTCGACCTGCCAGGGCCTGTTCAAGCATCAGCTTATTGATTTCTTTCTGCGTAACCGAGGCGCCACAGGTTCGTTTGGGCACGTGGAGAATTTCGGTGTCGGCGGGGGCAAACCTCAACAAAGCCGGGTTGGCTAATTTATCGTAAATTATACAGTCGGCGGCTTTGAGGGCTTCTGCGCCGCGAACGGTAATCAAATCAGCCCTGCCCGGGCCGGCTCCAACAAGATATACAAAACCTTTTTTCATAGCATTTAGTTTATAGTTTGTTGTTAAGGTACCAAATTTGTGCGGAGAATGCCATTGATTTTGCAAACCGCAGATTTCAGCAAACTACAAATCTTTCGGATTGATTATTTACAAAGCCGAATTGTGACAATTATTGGTTTGCCGGGAAATTGTATTTTAGGCGGATTTTACCGCTAAACCATGACAAGTAAGTAAGACTGTGGTATGTTATAGACACTGTTTTAGGCTGATTTCAATTTGATAACGATAAGTTAAATACGGATTTCATGAAAAGTGTCAGGAAACAGATAGATTGGGAAGTTCTTTCTGATGAGGAACTACTGCAAATAAAAATTCGCGATTTCAACTTATCTATTCATGAATCTCCGTTAGAACCTCTCATAGAGAACCTCTACAATGAACTGGACGCTAAGGGCATAACGTTTCATCCACCGTGTTATCTTGCAGATGAATGGCTATGCCCGGACGGGGAGCCGATTATTGGAATACCTTTTTGCCTTGCCCACCCAAGACTAAAGCATATCGAACAAAAAATGATGCTCGAAGTCGAAGGAGGTACCGAAGCATCGTGTATGAGACTGCTGCGGCACGAAACGGGTCATGCTTTCAATTATGCATACAAACTCTATAAGAAAACCCGCTGGAGAGAATTGTTTGGCCCCTTTAGCAGTAAATATTCGAATTCATATTACTCTCAACCCTACTCCAAGCGTTTCGTGATACACCTTGAGGATAATTATGCTCAGGCACATCCGGACGAGGATTTTGCAGAAACTTTTGCCGTGTGGCTTACGCCGAACTTATGCTGGGAAAGAAAATATTGCGGCTGGCCTGCAATAAAAAAACTGAGATATGTTGACAGTTTAATGAAAAAATATTCCAATGAAGCTCCAAAAATAATATGTAAAGAAAAACCTCCATGGTCGGCTTCTCGAATGACTTCCACCCTGGAAGCTTACTACGAAAGGAAACGCAAGATTCTCGGAGAGGAATTTAAGGGATTTTATGACGCTAATCTTATGAAAGTATTTTCAAGACAACATGATATCCAGTCAAGTGAGAAAGCATCAAGGATTTTAAGACGGCACCGCCGGGCATTATTAAATAATATTACAAAGTGGACGGGACATAGAAAATATGACGTTTACGAACTAATTAACAAACTAATTAATCGTTGCGAGACATTAGAGCTTTATGGTAAAGAAGAGGATATAATAAGCGCTGCAACTTTAATCGCAGCAATAGCCGGCAACAAACTTCGTATTCCCATAAGCAATAGACATTAATGAAGAAAAAATTAAATATTACGGTTCTGGTAGATGTCGCGGAGATTCCTCCTGAAGATCCGGATTTCCTGACTGCGGCCGGTCAACAGAGCACAGAGTACCATGTTATCGAAACATTGCGTAACCTGGGTCATAATGTTTCTGTCCTGGGTTCAATGGAAAAGATTGAAGAGACTATCATAAAGCTTAAGGAACAGCATCCTGATTTGGTATTCAATCTCACCGAACACTTAGGCGGTGATCGCAAACATGACAAAAACATCGCGGCACTTCTTGAAATGCTGGAAATTCCATTTACAGGAGCCGGGTCAACCGGTCTTTTGTTGAGCAGAGACAAGAGATTATGTAAACAGCTTATGAGTCTGCACAGAATTCGTGTTCCCAGTTTTGTCTCATTACCTTTAAACAAGAATATAAGTTTTACCAGGAAACTTCATTTCCCGTTAGTGGTAAAACCCGCCCTGGAGGACAGCTCGGAAGGCATTTCCAATGCATCAATAGTATGGAAAGAGGACGCACTTAAAGAACGGGCAAAATTTGTACACGAAAGATGGAAACAGGCCGCTATTGCGGAAGAATATATCGAAGGACAAGAACTTTATGTCAGTATTCTTGGAAATAAAAGGCTTTGTGTTTTACCGATTCGCGAATGTTTTTTTAATATTGAAGATAATAAGGGGCCTTGCTTAGCCACTTACCGAGTAAAATGGAACGCGAAATATAGAGAGAAATGGGACATTAAATTTGGATTCTCCGAGCTTGAAACACCGTTAATCAAGAAGATCGAACACATCTGCAAGAAAGTTTACAAGGTGCTGCAGCTTCAGGATTATGGAAGGATAGATATCAGGCTCACTTCGGACAAAAAAATATATATACTCGAAGCCAATTCCAATCCGGACCTTGCTTACGGAGAGGAAGTTGCTGAGTCCGCGGAGAAATGCGGTATTTCGTATGAGAACCTTATAAAGCGAATTGTAAATAT
>CBDURK010000094.1:0-9338 GCA_965369645.1 uncultured bacterium
ATTTATGGCAAACAGGAGGTTAAATAAAAAAGTTGCACTTATAGGCTCGGTGATTTTTGTGGTTCTTGCCTTGGGGGCCATTTTTGTAATGTTTCAGCTAAGCGGAGATCCGCAAGAGCTTATCAAAGATGCTGAGGATGCTCTGCAAACAGCGCGGCAGGCAACGGATGAACAAATAAAACAGCAAAGCTATGACAGGGCTGAAAGCAGTTTTCGCGGAGCATACGCGAGTGCAAAAACCGACGATCTCAGAGAAGAGGTACTTTTTAAAATGGTGGATATGTACCTTGAGGTTGAGAATAAGGAGTGGCCCTTTGTTTTGGGGTGTTGGGATGAAATAATAAGAATAAATCCCAATAATGCGAAAGCTCGATTTGGGCGGTTAAAATATTTTCAAATACTATCTGACAGCAGTATCGGCGGTCCCTGGCAGGAAGTGCACAAACAAGCGACGGAATTTTTGAAAGTGGCGACCGAAGCAGACCTGCTTGGAGAGGATACGGCCACGTGGGATGTCTTTGAAACAGAACAAATCGACACCGGTCGGCTGCCGCTGGGGCCGTACTTGTATCTACTAAGAGGCAGGGCCGCTCTGGAGATGGCATCCATGGGGGCGGTTACCAACAGGGACAAATCGCTTGCTCTGGCAGTCGAAGATTTGAAGAAGGTTCAGGAGTATGAGCCAGGTAATATCGATGCCTATTGGTATCTGGCTATGGTTACAATGACAAAAGGGGAACTATTGGCTTCGCGAGGTGGCCCTGAAGAAAGAGAAAAAGCTGTAAAACAGGCAACGGCAATTTTGGAGCAGGCGGTCCAGGCAGCCCGGACTGAGCCGAGAGCACATATTAATCTTCTGGCAATGAAGCTTATGCTTTCTAAAAATAGTGATCCTGCTCAGCAGAAGGAACAGGTTGAAGCATTAGAACCGGAATATTTGTCGCTTGTAAGTAACTTCGATTCCAGCGCAGAGGCATTTGCTGCAATGTCTCAATATTATTCAGCCTATTCAGCCTTTACTGGTCCGCGGCGGGGCCCGGAAAAACTTGATAAGGCTATAGAGGCTGTTGAACAGGCGATGAGACTGGATGGGCAAAATGTGATTTATTCGATAAGTGCGGCTAATTTATACTACCGAAAATTTTCTCTTTATAGTCAAAAGCCCCAGATATTTAAAGCAATAGAGACAGCCAGAAATGCACTTACTCTACCGGATGCGCAGGATTCGCCCGGCCCTCGACATCGCGCTAATATAACCAACAGATTTATGCTGTATGCTTTTCTCGCAAATTGCTATATCGAGCTAATACTTGAGCCGGGTGAACCGGATAGTCCATCACAAATTTCTGTTTGGATGGCAGGTGCTGAGCAGGCCGTACACGAAATCGAGCAGATTTTTGGCAGTGGCGAAGAGCCGTTCATTATTAAGTGGAAAGGAATGCTCAAGCTTGCGAAGGGAAATAAAGAAGCCGCTATCAAAGACTTATATACAGCTTTCGAAAAGTTTAAAGCACTTAAACCGCCTGAGCCATCCTCCTGGCCGAAAGACGACGAATTTTCACAACTTTCTTACACTCTGGCGAAGATTTTTAAAGACAGCCCTGAGATTGGTGTAGTCGCTGAATTTCTGGTAAGTGCGCTCTATTCAGGAATTAGTGAGATTAAACCTGAAGCGCGTTTGGATTATGTAGATGTGATTATGAAGTTCGGTAACTGGTCGGACGCCATACACAATATAAATGCTTTTGAAGAATATTTTGGGCCTAATGAGAGAAGCCGGATACTTCGTATCAAAAGTTACATCGGGGCAAAGCAGTTTGACGAGGCTGAGAAAGAATTGTCGGCCAGAATGCAGGATGAGCCCGATACGATTAAGCTAAGACTGGCGCTGACGCAGACCAGAATCAGGCAAATGCAACTGAATATGGCACAAAAGGAAATGCGTGAAAGCTCAGATATTATTCCCTTGCAAACAGAACCTGAAGAAAAAGAGCCTGTCGGATTCACGGCCGACATTGGTGTAATGACAGAAGAATTGAAAGGCTACCGGCGGGCTGAGGCGGAGCTGCTGGACAAACTGCTGCTGGTAGAGCCGAATTCTGTCGGACAAAATGCTATTGTCGGTATTTGCAGAAATTACATAGCGCAAGGCCAGGCAAGTCGGGCTGAAAGTTTGGTCGATAGGTATTTAGGACATTTTCCGGATAATACAATAGTGCAGGTTTATAAACGGATACTCTCCGAACCTGATCCGGTAAATATTTCGCAGCAAAGGTTCAAGGAGTTAGAAGAGCAGGTGCTTTCGAGTATCACTGACCCTGTTCACCGCGCTACGCAGCTTGGAATATTTTATCGCAGGAGCGGCGAAACGGAAAAAGCGATTCTCCATTTAAACAGGGTTATCGAAACAGGAACTTCGCAGCAGCTTGTAGCCGAGGGGCCTGTTTTTGAGTATGTGCAAATTGCTGCGAGCCATCTTTTGGATATTGCGCTTACTACGAAAGACTGGGAGCTGGCGGAGCAAATTACAAAGATAACAAGCCGTGAAAACCTCGATAATTGTAAGGGGCAGATTTTTGCAGCCCGCCTGGCGATGGCTCAAGGTAAATTCGAAGATGCTTTAGCGACAATCAACGAAAGTTTGAAACAAAGACCCGTATTTTCATACGCTTATATGCTCAGAAGCGAAATCAATACTGCTCTTGGAAATGAGCATGCATCTATGGAGGACATTCGCAGAGCCGCATCTTTAAATCCTCTGGATGGAATTATTGCAAAAGCATCGGCCAACGTTTTATATAAACGAAATCAAAAGCTTGGTGATAGTGTCTCTTCTGCACAGGTGGTTGAAGTCAGGGCTGCTCTGGAAAGGGCAATCGCACTGAATCGCGGTGATTTGTCTTTGCTGAGCCTGTATGCGGAGTATATAGCACCGACAGAACCCATGAGGGCGATTGCAATTCGCCAGGACCTGCAAAGCGCAGCTCCTAATATGGAGAATATTTTACTGCTCGGTCAATTGGCAACTCAAGTTGCTGTCAAAGAAACCAATTCGAAGCTCAAGGATGCGATATTTGGTATTGCTGCTTCGGCTTTCGAGCAGGCGAGGGAAATAAATCCCCAGGACAAGCGGATGCTTTATTACTATGCCGAATATTTTAGGGCCAGAGGTCAGGATGAAAAGGCTACGGCTCTGCTGGAGGAATCTCAGGAGCAGAAATTGCTTTGGGACCATTATTTTCAGCAAGGCCGATACCGCGAGGCAAAGAGAGTGCTGGAGCAATTATACGAAGACGGCACTAATGATGGAGCGGTTCTCAGAGGTCTTTTGCTTGTTGCCGAGAAAACCAACGACAAAGAGGCTGTAAAGAAATATTCCAGTGAGCTTATAGCGTTTGAAGATACCGTAGAAAATAATCTTGTTCAAATCGAGGCTTTTCTTAGAGCCGGCCTTATCAGGGAAGCTGAACACAAATCACAGAGTTTTAAGGAAAAGTATCCCAGCGAACGCAGAATACTCCTGCTTGAAGGCTGGCTGCTGATGAGACAGGGACAACTACAAAAAGCGTTGGAGTTGACTAACAGAAATCTCCAGACCAACAGAAACAACCCGGTGGCATGGCGGTTACGAGGTGAAATTAATTTCTTCCTTGCAGATTATAATAAGGCTATCAGTGACCTTCGGGAAAGCAAATTATTGTTCGATGAGCCTGCTACTCGAATTTCTCTCGCTAAGGCTTATATGGGTGCCGAGCGATACGAGGATGCCATAACCGAACTTCAAGTTACGATTAACACTCCCGGCATTCACTCCGAAGCCAGATTATTGCTTGAAAACATATATTCACGGCTTGACAGAAAACCGGCCTTGAAGAAATTCTATGAAGAGACGCTTGAGAAATTTCCCGACAGTGCACAGTGGCTTAATCGAGCCGGTGCATTTGCCGTTAAGACGGGTGATTTCGACAAAGCCGAGCAATTGTATAAGAAAGCTTATCTGCTCAGGAGCCAGGCACACCTTGCCGGCAATGGCTCAAGCGAGGTACCCGATGCGCTGTTTGCTGTTGCGTTCGATGGATATATGAATGCCCTTGTCCTCGGAGCGGGAGAACAGAATACGGGAAACTGGAATCCTCGTAAGCTGGACGTGGTTTTACAGGAGTGCGGAAAATACCCTGATGGCAGCTTGGCTTCCGCAGCGTATTTGCGAATGGCTCAGGCGAAGCTGAAGCTCGGCGATAAAATGACTGCTGTCGAATATTGTCACAAAGCTGTTGATAAAGCGGGTGAAGATGAGACGCTTGCTTCTGAGGCTTTGCTCAGAATGCTCCTTATGCTTGGGCCTGATGAAGTTTTGAAGTATTGCAGGCAAAAGCTCGAAACCAATCCGGACTCGATTGCCGCCAATTTTGCTATGTTTAATTTGGCGAAGATTAACAATGAGTTCGATCAAGCAATAGATTATATTGAAAAATGTATAAATCTGACTGACCCTGACAGCACCCGCAGGGTTGAATACACATTGAAGAAAGCGGACGTTTTAACCATCGCATACGAGAGAAGTTCCGATAAAAATTATCTCTCGTCCGCTATTACAGTTTACAAAAGTCTGCTAACTAAAATGCCGAATAATACCATTATTCTGAACGATTTAGCGTATTTTCTTGCTGAAAACAATGAAAGGCTTCCGGAAGCTCTTCAATACGCCAAACGCGCGCTTGATGAACAGCCGAATAATCCCGGCTATCTGGATACTTATGCTTATGTGCTGCATAAAGAAGGTGACAATTCGCAGGCTATTGAATTTGTGGCGGCCTCGTTACAGCAATATCAGCAGAATAATATTCTCGTACCGGCGGAAGTGTACGAGCATAAAGGTTTGATAAAAGAAGCACTTGGGGCGAAAAATGAAGCGATTGCTGCTTATAGAGAGGCGTTGGAAGCAGGAGAAGACGGATTGTCGCAGAAAGCCAGGCAGCGAATCAATAAGGCTATCGAGCGGCTTTCACCGTAATGCCTTGTATGAAATATAGCTGTGCGTAATACGAGAATTGTTTTATTGGTTGATTCCGAGTAGAAAAGCAGAATGGCCGAAGAAAGACCAATAGCATCAAATAGAATGCCAAGACCGCCTGGACAGGGATTCCCGGCGGCGGCCTCGATGACATCTAAAGAGGCTATGGGGATATTGCGCAGGCACATATTTCTGATATTCTTTCTGACTATGCTGGGCGTAGCGGCCGGCGGTACCGGTTGGTATCTGTTACAGAAATATATTCCGAGATATACCTCCACAACTTATATCAAGGTTCTTCCGCCCGTAGAAAAAGATCCTATGGACATCGTTGCGCCTCAGATGCAGAAGGATATTATTTACGGTTATCGTCAGTCAATAGCTAATCTTATCAAGCAGCAGAGCAGCCTGGAGGCTTTGTTTAATAGCGACATAGTTAAAGATACCCAGTGGTATGAACGCAGAGGCAGGAGCGTTAGAAAAGCGGTTAAGTATTTGAACAGATATTTAAGTGCTTATGCCCACAGAGATGCAGAGTTTGTTGAAGTCTCAATGACCTGTCGTGATGCAAGAGAAGCCAAGATAATAGTTGACGAAATGGTGCGTTTGTTTATTGCCAGGCAGGGAAGCGTAGAAAGAGGAAAGGTGAGCGCCGAACTGGTTATTCTTGAAGAGCGGCAGGCCCGGGTTAAAACAGAGCTGGATGCTGCCGACAAGGGGCTGGATGATGTCCGCGAGAGGTGGGGCATAACCGACCTTGCTGTGTCAACGGGGCGTAATTTCCAGCATACAATCACTTTGAAATTGAATAATTTGGAACTCGAAAAAAATAACCTTGAGCTGGGAATAAGGCAACTTGGTGCTGACATAACAAATCTTAAGGACCTGGCGACAGGCCCTATTACTGAGCAGGTTCAATATTCGGTAGAAAGAGATGCCGTTATAGTTACACTTGCTCAGCAGCTTGCCTTTCAGGAAGCACAGCTTTCCGCCAAGCTCACAAAGTTTGGTGAAAATCACAGAGATGTGCTCCAAATGAGGAAGCAGATAGAAGAAATCAGAAAAAGAAGAGAATTAAGGAAGGTCGAGATCGGAGAACTGATCCGCAGAGCGAATCTCGCAAATGCCCGTGACGGCTTGCGTGTTTTGCAGGAAAGGTTTGAGCTGTTGGAACAACAGCGGCAGGAAGCGGTAGCTCAGAAAAAAGAGCTTGACTTGGCGCGGGTTCAGTATGATCAGCGGCTGAAGATAAGAGACGAGAGAATAGTAATGCTCGACTTAATCAAAGAGCAGGTCGAGAAATTGAAGATGCTGCATGATTCTCCGGAGACACCAAAAGTCCAGGGAATCGGTGAAGCTCCGATACCGCTGGAAATGGCCTTCTCCCGTCAGTGGTACTTATGGTTTCCCGGCGGGACTATGCTGGGTCTCATGTTCGGTGTAGGTCTTGCCTTTCTTATTGAAATGGCTAATGATCTGGTGCGTACACCCAGTGACGTCGCCAAGTATTTACATATTCCCCTTTTGGGTGTTATTCCCGATGCATCCGAAGATAGCCAGGTTCGCCGCATTGAGCTTTGTCATGCTGTTCGTCTGGCGCCTTACTCTGTAACAAGCGAGTCTTACAGGCGATGCCGGACAAACTTAAAGCTCTCCGGCACGGCCGAGTCTTTGAAGTCTTTGCTTGTAAGCAGCGGTATGGCAGGGGACGGCAACACTTCCGTGGCGGTAAATCTTGCAGCAACTTTTGTTGCCGCTGATAAAAAAGTCCTGTTGATAGATGCCAATTTCAGACAACCCAAATTAGAGAGACTGTTTCCGAAAATACAAACCGATATACTCGAAGATAAGCTTGGAGCTGAAGGTTTTGATTTTGGATTGAGCAGTGTGCTGACGAAACAATGCGGTTTCCAGGAAGCTATAAGGTCCGGCGGCATAGAGGGCCTTGATATAATCGATTGCGGGCCTTTACCAGCTAATCCGGCGGAGCTGCTCGGCAGTCCGAGGATGGAAGAGCTGCTTGGCCGGCAGCGGAACAACTACGACCACATTATAATTGATGGGCCGCCTGTCCTGCTGGTGAGCGATGCAAAAGCATTGGCTCGACTCGTTGATACGACTGTTCTGGTAATTAATGCCGCCGCTACGAGCAGAGGTGCGGCCCAGAGAACTATTCGCGAATTCAAAGAAGTTAACGCCAAAATAATCGGCTGTGTGCTCTTTGCCGCAAGGTCTATGAAAGGCGGGTACTTCAACGAGCAGTTCAAGTCTTACCGGAAATATGAGAAAAAAGCCAAAAAGGCCAGAAAAGCAGCACTTGCCGCCGGCTTAACTTAAGCCTTAAAAAATATTGAAGATTCAATTCAATAGTGACAATCATTGAGCTTTATGTTATCATTTCGAAATGTGGCGTGTCCTTAAATCAATATACAGAAATATTTTTCAGAGGCTAAGTTAATGGCAAAATTCTTAGTAACCGGGGGAGCAGGTTTTATCGGTTCGAATATTTGCAGAGAACTCATCTCGCAGGGCTGCTTTGTAAGAGTTGTTGACAATCTGCTCACGGGCAAAAAAAGCAACCTTGCTTCTATCATAGACAAAGTCGATTTTATCCAGGCCGACATGGGCGATGCAGAGGTCGCTCAATCGGCCATGAAAGATATCGATGTGGTTTTGCACGAGGGCGCGTTGCCTTCTGTCCCGCTTAGTGTTGATAATCCTGAGCCTACGCACAGGCACTGTGTCGATGCGACCTTCACGCTTCTTTTGGCCGCCCGTGATGCCGGCGTAAAGCGGTTCGTCTATGCCGCAAGCTCTTCCGCTTACGGCGATACCCCGACTTCGCCGAAGGTCGAGACTATGAAACCTATGCCGCTTTCACCTTATGCGGTTGCCAAGCTCGTTGGCGAATATTACTGCTCGGTTTTCTATCAGGTATTCGGTCTTGAGACTATTTCACTTCGGTACTTCAATGTTTTCGGCCCGCAACAGGACCCAAAAAATCAATATGCAGCCGCTATCCCGGCTTTTGTTACGGCCATATTGAAGAATGAACCACCTACGATTTATGGCGATGGCCAGCAGAGCCGCGATTTTACATATATTGAAAACGTTGTTCAGGCCAACTTACTTGCCGCAAGAGCCAAACAGACTAAAGGCGAGGTTATCAATATTGCTTGTGGTTTGGCCGTAACGGTCAATGAGATTATTGCTATGATTAATGATGCCACAGGTAAAAACGTTAAGCCGAATTACACTGACTCGCGCCCCGGCGACGTAAAGCACTCCCTGGCCGATATTACTCTGGCTGAAAAAATAATCGGTTTCAAGCCCAAAGTAACATTTAGTGAAGGTCTTCAAAAAGCAATAGACTGGTACCGCGAGAATCTTATTTAATATCATCCCGACCACACAGCCATGAAATTCTCTGAGCAGAAGATTTCATATATTGCTTTTAATAACTATTTTGCTATATCAGATCCTACCGAAGTTCTTTCTCTAATTTCTCAGCGGCCTGGATTAGTTCTTCCCGGTTGATTTGCTTTTTGGATTCAAGTGGAAACGTCCATTCATACGAATCGACGATTCTGTTCGGATTGATTATTTGTGCGAAGAAATCAAATGGGGGGATATCGTGCAAGGGTCTTTTCAAGGGGCGGTGAGTGTTTAAGCTTTCGTAGCCTTCTTTGCTTATTCTGACCCAGTAATCACCATACCATTCAAACGAGACAGTAACAGGTGAAGTGCCGATTTCCTCATCGTTTAATATAACTAATGCCCCCTGCGGCTCGGTGTTGATTGTCAGGTTGCGTTCTACACAGCCGGATAGTAAAAAGCTGACAATTAAGCAGACAGTTATTAAAGTGAACAGGCAATATTTTCCCATAACAGGTATCCTTAAGAAATCAATTAAGCTCCATTGACAGGCTTATTATAAGAGAAAATCAGAAAGATAAAAGCCCAAAGCTTGCCGGTTTGATTTTCAATCGGCCGGGACACATCTTCCCTCGGCCCAGGTCCGCAGGCATTGAACTTTTTCGGCTAATGTTACCGTGAGTGGCGGCGAAGCCTTCACGGCCGAAGTTATCCGATCTGTATTTAAGCCGGCTTTGTCAGAATACGCCTGATGCAGAGCGGATACGATGGCCTGCTCTATTTCAGAGCCGCTATATCCTTCGGAGACTTTGGCCAATGCTTTTAAGTCGAATTTGTCCGGATCCCGCTTACGTTTTATTATGTGAATAGCAAATATTTCTTTTCGCACTTCAAAATCAGGCAGGTCAACGAAGAATATCTCGTCGAATCGTCCTTTACGCAGAAGCTC
>CBDURK010000095.1:0-9331 GCA_965369645.1 uncultured bacterium
CTTAAGGCAGATAATATTAACTTGCCTTTTCCAAATAATGAGATTAGAATTCTCGCACAAGAAAGCACTGCCTTATAGGCAGATAAATTTTTTATTTATAACTCAGTCTCAGATGATAAGGTAAGAAATGACAGTAAACATACATATGCACAGCATCAAATCCACAGAGGCAACTGAAATCTATATCTCTGCAGTGCCCATTGAAAGTGCATCTCCAGAGGAGCACGCAGAGGAGATGTTTTCCGGCATTTCCAAAATTCTCAATTCCAAAAAAGCACATATTTTCCAGGAACGGGTTTTTGCCGCTCAAGATGCGATGGAAATTATCAGCAACGCACGTTCAAAAGCCTATGGAAAACTTGATGATGGAGTTGCACCGAGCTTGTTAGTAGCAAAAGAAGGATTACTGGGCCCAATAGCAGGGGTACAGGTCCATGCAATAAGCTGTGAAAATAAGCCGGAGGTGGTTAGACTGAATGAAATCGATTGCGGACGAATTCTCCACGTACCCGGCCGAGCATATCTTTCACTTTCGTCTATTTCCGACCATCAAGGCAAAGAGATCACCACCCATGCTCAGGCGATGATGGAAAAGGCCGAAGCCGCACTCATAAAATTCGGGGCAGATTTCCTCTCGGTGCCGCGCACATGGATGTGGCTAAAAGATATTCTTTCATGGTATGATGAATTCAATCAGGTCAGAAATGAGTTTTTCACCAAGAGGGGCCTTATCGGAGCCGGAACGCGACAGTCAATGCCCGCCAGCACAGGTATCGGGCTTGGACCGGCTGATGGCGGAGACTGTTCGATGGACCTGATGGCGGTACTCGAACCGACTAACTGCACAAAGTACCTTCAGGCGGGAGGAAAACAGCAGTCTGCACTGGATTACGGTTCGGCCTTCTCGCGGGCATCAAAAACAGATACTCCCGCCGGCCAAACAGTATTTGTTTCAGGAACCGCTTCTATCGATGCAGACGGAGCTACTACGCATATAGACGATGCCCAGGGCCAGATAAAAGCAACGATAGAAAACATCCGTGCTGTTCTAAGTGATATGAAATGCATCGATGAAGATGTAGTGCAGGTCATAGCCTACTGCAAAACAACCGAGATCGAGAGGATATTCAACTCTTTCAGAGACACTCTCCCCTGGCCGTGGATAACGGTTATCTGCGATATCTGCCGTGATGACCTGCTGTTTGAAATCGAAGCTACCGCCATGCCGAGAAAAAGAGCGTAAGAATATAACTTGCCACTTAACGATAGCATTCCACAGGGCCGATTATCGACTCCTCAAGGGCGTTATTTATGAAATGCTGCCGGATATCTGTACAGAGATGGCATTTACTTGCATAAACTTTTGCTTTTTTGTAATCCAGCTTTGCCGCTTGCTCAAGCAATCCATAAGGACCATAATTAAAAAGCGTATTGATAAACTTGTTTACTTCAGGGTGGAATTGCTTCCAAATATCCTCAAGCTTTGTTCGGTTTACATTCCCAAAAATAATGCCGCTGCACGTGCCGCTAAACACGTTGCCGAACGGGTCGATATGTACACCTTTAGCGCTAAGCAGGTCTGATTTGCAACTTATCGAATCAAGCACCTCTACCGGCTTTGAGGCTGCTAATTCAGCCAGCCTACCTGCTGCTCGACCGGTAAAACGACATGGATAATCTTTCATAGCGCTTATATACTTTTGCTCACGCTCAGCGGGGGATAGACTTTTCATTTCTATTGGGTCATCTAAATACTTCTGCCAGCGAATCAGCACCCGCTCGGGACCCAGAACCTCCGTCGCTATCGCGGCCAATCGATGTATCAACTTTATATCAACATACTCCTGATGAAACGGGTCAGTGCTGACCTTAAATCTGTTCATCCCAAGCTCATCAAGCCTTTTCAGCCGCTGCCTTATAACTTTTTCATTAGTGGCCCAGAAACCGTTTGTCTCTATCAAATCGACTTTCCCGAGGTCTTGATTACCTGCCTCTTCGAGAATTTCCTGCAGTCTTTCCCAATACAAAAACGGTTCACCGCCGGTGATATGTATTTTGGCGCTATCGCCAGCAAGAATTTTCAGCGACCGCCACGCGCTTATAGCCGTCTCCACAGGCATTAGGCCATTCTTCTCGGGACCGCAATTATAATAGCAAAACTCACAGGCGCAGTTGCATTTGTATGTCAGCAGCAGCCCGGCCGAACGCCAGAGCTTAAACTTAGGCTCATTACGCGCAGCATGGCTGTTATAAATATTTTCAGACAACTCAGTCATTGCTTTTTTTCAGATGAATTTGAATCACCGTAATATCAGCCGGTGTTATACCGCTTATTCGAGAGGCCTGGCCGAATGTACTCGGCCTGAAAGCAGACAGCTTCTCTTTAGCTTCCGCCCGTAGATGGGCGATGCCGTTATAGTCCAAATCTGCTGGGATATTCTTTTTCTCCAAAGTCCTGAAACCAGCCACCAAACGCTCCTGTTTAGCTAAATAACCCTCATACTTGGCATCAATAACAACTGCCTGAAGAACATCTTCAGCGAGATTCATATTCTTAATATCAGAATTCTCGGACATCTTTTCCACAAGGGTATTATGTGGCCGGCGAAGCTGATCCCACAAACTTATCCCTTCCGAACGGTTATTTTTCAGGTAGCTCTTAAGTTTATCGATGTTATCGAGTTTAGCCTCAAATCTTATCCACCGTTTTTCGTCCACAAGCCCGACCGATTTACCGATTTTAGTCAATCTTCGGTCCGCGTTATCAGCTCTTAACACCAGCCGGTACTCCGCCCGCGAGGTGAACATCCGATACGGCTCATCAAGCCCCCTGGTCAGCAAATCATCTATCATCACCCCGATATACGCCTGGTCTCTACCGAGTATGAGCGGCTCTTTGCCCTGAAGTTTTTTTGCCGCATTAATACCAGCCACGAGACCCTGTCCGGCCGCCTCTTCATATCCGCTTGTTCCGTTGATCTGTCCGGCCAGAAACAGCCCGGAGACCTTCCTGGTCTCCAGATTGTGTTTGAGCTGGATTGGGGGACAATAATCGTATTCTATCGCATAACCGTAATGAATAATCCGCGCATTGGCAGTTCCCGGTAGTAATTTGAACATTTGTTCCTGCACATCCTTAGGCAAAGAAGTGCTTAAGCCGTTGCAGTAGATAGTCGATTGTTTTTCGTCTTCAGGTTCCAGAAACACCTGATGCCGCTTCTTATCCGCGAAGCGTAAGATTTTTGTCTCAATACTCGGGCAATACCGGGGCCCTGTGGAAGTAATTTGACCTGAATAAAGTGGTGCACGATGCAGATTATCTCGTATTAGATTATGTATCTTTTCATTCGTATAGGTTATCCAGCATGGAAACTGCGGGCGAGTTATCGTTTCGTTCATAAATGAGAAAGGAACTGGCTTTTCATCCCCCTGCTGGACTTCGAGCTTGTCCAAATCTACTGTTGCAGCATCCAGTCTGGCCGGAGTACCGGTTTTAAGCCTTTTAAGTTCAAGCCCAAGCTGCCGGAGACTTTCCGAAAGTTTATTGGCGGCCGGTTCACCGAGCCTTCCGCCTGCGAACTGTTCTGTCCCTATATGCATCAAGCCGCCAAGAAATGTCCCTGTCGTAAGGATTACCGTTGGAGCGCTGTATGTCCTTCCATCACTGCAGCGCACCGCCCGCACTTTTTCCCCTCGGGTTATAATCTCAGCCGCTGTCGCTTCAACTATAGTCAGATTCGGAGCTTGTTCGAGCTGCATACGGACATAATCTTTGTATTTGTATTTGTCGGCCTGCGCACGCGGGGCCTGTACAGCCGGGCCCCTCGAACAATTCAACAGACGAAACTGAATCCCCGTTGCATCTATCGCCAATCCCATCAATCCCCCCAGCGCATCGACCTCGCGCGCAATCTGACCTTTTGCAAGACCACCGATAGCCGGATTACAGCTCATCTTCGCTATCGTGTCTTTGCTTATGGTTAAGAGGCAGGTTTTGGCGCCGATTTTCGCAGCAGCATGAGCAGCCTCGACACCGGCGTGACCTCCACCTATAACAACGCAATCAAACTCATCTGTTTTCATTTGACCGTGTCAGCGCGACCGCAGATGCAATGGCGAAATTTGCTGTATGTGTAATGCTTATGCTGATATGTTTAATTCCAAGTTTGCCGGCAATTTTTTTCACCTCACCGCCCAGAGTAACCTCCGGCTGGCCACTACTATTGTTTATTACCTCTACATCCGTCCAGGCTATTTTACCTCGCCATCCCGTACCCATTAGTTTAAGAACGGCTTCTTTGGCTGCGAAGCGACCGGCTAATTTCTCTATTCCATTTTTATTTGCCTTGGCATAGGCCTGTTCGGCCTCAGTGAAAACCCTCTCAATGAACCGCTTGCCGTGACGCTCTACCATTGCTTCTATCCGCGGACAATCTACAAGGTCGATACCGTGTGCTACAATCTCCATCCTTCAATTCAACTTTCTCAAGTCACTCCAACCGAATCTGAATATTCAATCAACAGCTAACTGTTTCTGTATTTAGATTTACTCTATTGTTACTTTTAGTATTTATTCCTGTCTCTATTTAGTTTCACCTTCGCCTTAGATTTCTTGGCATTCCCATGCCAGCTCCGGGCAACGACGTATTTGTGTCCTTGCGTCTCTGTGCCTCCGTACCTTTGTATATATTTCTTTTTACCGTTACCGATTGGTCTCGCATCTGATATATCTTATCCAGGCAAAAATCTACAAACTCGTCTGTATTGCTTAATTCCGCCTGCTGTAAAAGTTCGGCGTTTACTTGACTAAGAACCTCATTCTGGCGGTCGAAAACAATTTTATCCCGCACTCGCTCTTGTACATCTTCAAAAGGCTCATAAGCGGCTGATTGTTTAGCTTCCAGCTTCATTATAAAAATATGTTCCGAAGTCTCGATCAAGCCTGCAATCTGGCCAGGTTCGGTTTTCTCTGCTTCAGCAGCCAGCATATCATAAGGGGCAGCTAACGAATCAGGCCTCACCGGCTTCCACAATCCGCCGAATTCTCGAAAAGGCCCATGAGAATATTGCTTGGCCAATTCACTGAAATCTTCTCCTGATTGTATGCGTATGAGTAACCTGTTGGCTAACAGCTTCGCAAGTTCAGAACGTTCACCTATCTCCCATAATTTCAACCGGCCCGGCTGAATTTCAATCAGTCGAAATTGTATAGCCGCGGGTATGGCAAAAGATTCATCTTTCATCTGATTATAACATTCCATCAACTCACTATAAGTAACCGGTCTGTTATTTGGCATTTTCTTTGATACATACCATTGAATGAGCATCGTTTTTTTTTGCTGTTCTCCAAAGCTTTTCCAATCCATTCCCTTTTCTTGAAGTGCCTCGTCAGCCCTGATCTGGTCACCCCCGTAGTCCATGACAAATTCTCTCGTCGCCTTTTCCACCTGTTTATCCAGAGCCACCTCAACATTCTCACCGACTTCTCTTTTGATCTCCTGGTAAAGCAGCATATTCGAAATCTTACCCATAAGAATTCCCGTAAGATACTCCCCTACTCGTTCTTTGAACTGATCGAGTTCACTTGCCTGCGCAATCGGCTTAAAGTATTCTATTGGCGATATATAAGTCCCTCCTAACTCTGCAGGTGACTCAATTACCTCATCACTGGTCAGCGTCTCACCACCAACCATCAGCACCAATCCGCCCGAGGCTTCAACAAGTCTTATCTTTCTTGTGATAGTCCGGCGCTCTAATTCGGCACTACTTGGATTATTACCACCACAACCACCTGTCAGCAATAGCATAAACATCGATATAAAAGCAAACTTAGTCATATCTAAACCTCACAATTACCTTTCAGCCCGATTTCGTCCGCCACTTCGCGCATTCCCATAATTACATCGCTGATAAGCTCATTCAGCTCAATACCCAACATCTCGGCACCCTTTGAAATAACAGCTCGATTTACGCCTGCGGCGAAAGCCTTATCTTTCCACTTCTTTTTGACCGATTTGGCTTTCATATCAAGCACACTTTTACTCGGCCGCACAAGCGCCGTCGCTCCTACAAGCCCGACCAGCTCATCAATTGTATAAAGCACTTTTTCCAGCTCGCTTTGAGGCTCTACATCGGTGCATATTTCCCAACCGTGTGAAACCACTGCCCGGATATAATCAGAGGGCCAGTTATGAGCATTTAGAATTTCTTCACTCTTTTTACAGTGCTGGGCAGGAAATTGTTCATAGTCCAGGTCATGAATCAATCCAATAATGCCCCATTTTTCTTCATCCTGACTCATTTTTCGGGCATAATATCGCATCACTGCCTCAACAGCCAGCGCATGTTTTATCAGTCCTTCGCTTTTGTTGTATTCTTTCAGTAGCGAGAAGGCTTCTTCCCGGCCCGGCTTAACCTCTGCCATAATCTTATCCCTGATATAACGAAACTCTTCAATCTCCTCACGACGCAATACTTACAGCTAACTTTAAGAGGATAATCTAAAAGTAAACCGGCAAAATTGCAATTCTTATGTTCAAATTCCCTGTCCCTCCTGAAAATCCCCTCCTTGTTTATTTACAAGGATTGACGTATAAATCATAGATCACGACAAACTATCGCAAATGTGAGCTTTGAGCCGCAAACAAATTTAGAAAGGGACATTTATGAAGATCAAAACAATGTTTTTGAGTTGTCTGGCAGGTATGATTATCCTGGCAATGGGCTACGAATACAGCCAGGCTCAACAGAAAGCCAATATCCAATCTCCTAAAATTGGTATTGTCAGCATCGCAAAAATCTTTCGTAATTGTAAGAGAAGTGCTGCACACAGGACCAATATGAATACAGAACAAAGCAAAATAAGAGCGGAATTGGTGGAGCTTTCCAAACAGCTCAAAGCTCAGGAAGATATGCTCATAGCGTTAAAACAAGACAGTAGTGATTATCTGGCACAGCGCAAAGAGGTTATCAATAAACGTGCCGGCCTGGATGCCCGGCAAACTATCAACAAAGAGCAAATCGTATTAAAAGAATACAGGTGGAGAAAAAAATTCTATCAAGACATTCTGCGAATAACCTGTGAGCTGGCTGAGCAAAAGGGATTGGATGTGGTGCTCGAAAAAGATGAAATCGATATTCTTGCATTAAGTGTTAACGAATTTAATCAAACTATGATAACTCATAAAGTGTTATATAGCGGCGGATGTATAGATATTACCGATGAAGTAATGGCTCGGCTGGATAAAGAAGAATAAATTCGTAAAATTGCAATTCTTAATTTTACATCATTATCAGGACGATTCCGGAAACTTCCTGTGCATAAATCTATTTGTAATATCGTCCTAAGTATCCAACGATAGCTTTCTTAACCTCAAGCGGATCTATCATTCCAATCTTGCGGTAGATAACTTTTCCGCCCGGCTGAATCAAAATCGTATATGGAATACCGCCGAGCAAATCCTTATCTACGGCCGCCATAAGCTCATATTCATCTTCCGAATCGTACTGAAGATTTTTGCTTGATACCTGCTGTTTCTTCAAAGATGAAAGAACTTTGTTTCTTCTTTTAGGTGAATCGGCACTTATAGTAATCAGCTCAAAATCACGCTTGCGGTACATTCGGTTAATAGTAACAAATTCCTGCAATTGCTTTACACTTGGCCCGCTCCAGCTTGCCCAGATATTAACCAGCCGCAGTTTCCCTGAATTGTTTTTTATAAGTTCCTTTATGCTCTTTGCATTCGCCGTCTTGACTACAACTTTTTCTCTCGCCCACAGCTCAAGAGTCCGTTTGGCGGATCCCCGTTTATCCGCCCATTTAATTGAGCAGCCTATCGTCGGAGTTTCTTCAACAGACACTTTTCTTCCTCTTAACAATGCCTCAATCGCATTCCGCGTATCTTTAGTCTTTACCAGATGGGGCTTTTCTGAATCATCTATCCGGCCCATATAGCGCAGTTTGCGCTGCCTGTCAAAGATATAAACATGCGGCGTACGGGCCGGCCCATAAGCAAGAGAAACCTTCTGATTCTGGCCGTCATAAAGATAGGGAAAATTATACTCCATATCCTTTGCGCGGATTTTCATATCCTCGAACGAATCACCCATATCCGAGTAGCCCAATTCGTCCAGACGCACCGACTTAGGGTCGTTAGGCGAAATCGCCACTATTGCAACCCCTTTGCTGCTGTAATCGGCCGCCAGCTTTTTCATCCGCCCTTCGTAAGCCTGCGCCGTCGGGCAATGGTTGCAGTGAAAAATAATAACAAGTACTTTCGCATCCGCAAAATCCACCAATCTGTAATTACGCCCATCCACACCCGGCAGATTAAAATCGGGCGCTTTTTGACCTATTTCCAGACTTTTATATTGCTTCTGCGCCGAGAAACTCATGCCCGTCATACAAAACACAACCGCCAATGTTACTAAAGTTTGTTTTCTGCTCTTACTCATTTTAAACCTCCATCTTCAATAATACGTTTAACTTCTTACTCTATAGACTCACTATCTTTTTTCTCCGTGTCCCACTTCAACTCACCAAGCCGCTCTGTCTTCACAAATTCCACATGCAAATCACCAAACACAACGTTACACCCCTCGCCTTTATGATTTTCCGTAGTTAACAATTCCGATCCACCAACCTGATTCCAGCCTCCCTTAGCCTCAAACAACAAAACGATATCTTCGGGCGAGTTCGGTTCGCAATTAGGATTCATTGCATAGCTGCATATACCTTCCTTTCCTCCAGGACAATAGAAGGATTTATAATTAAAATCGCCAAATTTGTTAACAAGCAAATCACACCACTTCTCAGGAGTTGGATAACTATTACCATTATCCTGAGCATACATATAAAGAGCTACACTTAAATTTTTCATATTTGCCATGCACTTGACACGTTCAGCCCTTTCACGCGAAATAGGCCCAGGCAAAAAGATACCAAGCAGAATCACAACACCGACAAAAACTGCCAAAAGAATCTTCATAATTCTGAGCCAAGACAAGTTGTTCCCATTATCAGCCTTTTGAATAGAAACCTCATTCATTTCTTATCCTCCGCAAATATCTTCCGCAGAACGCTTATTAAAGTCCTCGGCTCGAAATAATTCTTCGATAAACGCAAATATACCGTCCTCATATCGGAGATTCTAACCTTTCCGGAAACCTTTGAAAAGAAGGATTTGCCCGGAGCCTCCGCGTCTTTGGCAAATGAAAATATCAAATCTTCCCCTGATGCAACGATACTTTTTATATCATACTTACTAGCCTTGATTCTAAGCTCAGCCAAATCCAGCAGCAGGTTTACCTCATCCGGCATCGGACCGTAAAC
>CBDURK010000096.1:0-9188 GCA_965369645.1 uncultured bacterium
AAGATACGGAAGAGCGAGCGGTCGAGACTGTTTTTGTACTTACTCCGACCTATTCGACCGGCGGCAGACCAAAACAGGAAATAATGAAAGAAATCAGAAAAAAGCATGCACCGGCTTCTCCAGGTGCTTTGCAGGAAGCTATTACAGATTTCTTTGGAGATAACTCTTCAGAAGAACAGGAGCAGCTTGACGTTGAAGCTGAGCGTTCTCGTCTCGAGGCTGAGGCGGAAAATGTGGAAGTCAGAAGCACCGTTCGTGAGTCAGAAGCTCGGTCTGAGCGTCTTACTGCCGAAGCCCAAAAAGCAACATCCGATGCGGCAAAAACCAAAGCTGATGCTGAGGAGTTAATGGCTGAAGCGAAGAAAATAATGGCCGAAGCTGAAGCAAAGGCTAAGGCGGCCGAAAAGGCGAAACAAGAGGCTGAGGCCGAAAAGGCAAAAGCCAAAAAAGATAACGCAAAACCTGAAGCTTAAAAAGACTAAAGCACACAAGACAAATGAGATATCCGGCTACATATGCCGTTTTTCATTTAGCGGCCAGTCGTTCAATTCCCAGATGCTATTAGGAGAAATATTTTTTATATTAAAAGGGAACAGTCTATGGATAATTTTAACGGCAGTAATGTTGTGGGTCAAAATATCAACGATCCTATCCCGCTTAACCAAGATCTCGACAAACCTATTCCTTTAGATGATATCAGTATCGGAGGAGGTGGTGTTTCACATGCACCCCTGGATTTGGGTGGCAGCAGTCCTGTGGAAATACCGAAGATTGAGGTCCCCAAGCCTGTTGCAAAAAAGCCAGCAGAAAAAGTAGCCTCAGGCGATAGAATAACGGGCGTGAAGACCTTTTTTACAAAACTGCACCCCGGTGCCATTAATTTTCTTGATGAACAAATCACCAAATGGCTGACAGAAAACCCTGAAGTTTTCATAAAACGAACAAATATCATTACAGGTGAGATCCAGGCAAAAAAGACCGACCCGAATATTATTATTACGGTCTGGTATTAAATAAGCTGTCTCAGAATTTTCACGGGTAGATGCTATGTTTGCAGGTGCAGATTAGGGGGTCTCTGTCTGCGTTTTTCAATGAATAAGCTTTCTCAACACTCTGCTATTTCAGCGGAAATGGTTGTTCGAATCTCAAAACAGGCATTTAAATATATCTATGCACTAAGTACATATTCTGTCGTTTGACGGTACGACAGGACATCCATCTGCGGCTGACTGGAAAAATTAACCAGCGACGCATAAAAAAATCTTGATATAATTTCTTGACATATAGTACAATTTCCATTAGTTTGCTTGGTTTATCTGTTTGTATGTAGCAAATGAGACTTGATTTGGTAGATTGTTTGGAGGTTTTTTGTGGCTAAAGAGCTGGCTCGGAAACTAATAAATGCAGGAGTACATTTTGGACACGGCGTGAGCCGATGGAATCCCAAAATGGATCGGTTTATTTTTGCAAAACGTGGTAATATTCATATTATTGATGTCAAAAAAACCTTGAAGGGATTATTGATTGCAAAAAAGCTTCTTGCTGAAGTGGTCTCTTCCGGAAAAGATGTTGTTTTTGTAGGCACGAAACGGCAGGCTCAAAAAGCCGTTGAAGCTGTCGCTGAGAAGTGTGGAATGCATTATGTCTCGCAGCGATGGCTTGGTGGGATGCTTACAAACTTTCGAACCATACGTTCGCGGCTGCAGAGATTGGAACAGTTGGAAGCTATGGTCGAAGATGGAACCCTTGACCGTGAAAGCAAAAAGCAGGCATCGAGGCTCAAGCGGGAGATGCGAAAGATAAAAGCTAATCTCCAGGGTGTTCGTAATATGTCTCGTTTGCCCGGCGTTGTTGTCGTGATCGATGCTAAAAAGGAATATCTTGCTCTGATGGAAGCCAGAAAGATGAATATTGTAACTGTCGGCTTTCTCGATACCGATTCTGACCCTGACACAGTGGATGTGGCCATTCCTGCTAATGACGATTCTATCAGAGCGATTGAATTGATACTTAACGAATTGGCCGATGCCGTGGCGATTGGAAAAACGATGGTTTCTGTTCGACAGGAACCGGCTCAAAGGCCCAGGCGCGTCCGCTCTAAAAGACCGGTTCTGGCCCGTGCCAGCGAAGAAGAACCTCCGACATTGCCAATTGTCGAGCAAAAACCAACGCAGAACGCGGATACTGCCTCCCAGCAAGCACAAACCGAACAACAGGAGTCAAAGTAAAAAGGCACAAGTCTGCGATAGATAACTTATAGTATTCAGCCAGCGATATTTTTTTCGGCTGACGTAGTATAAATGTCAATTTCCAAATAGAGAGATTTCCTTTAACACAATATAAGCAGTACAAGAATAGGAGTTATTAATATGGCGGCAATTTCAGCAGCAATGGTGATGGAGCTGAGAAAGATGAGCGGGCAGGGAATGATGGATTGCAAAAAGGCCCTTCAGGAGGCTGATGGTAATATCGAGCAGGCTATGGACTCACTTAGAAAAAAAGGTCTCGCTACTTTGGCAAAACGCGCCGAACGAGACACTACCGAAGGTCTGGTTGTCTGCAAAAGCAGCCAAGACGGCAAGACATCAGTTCTTGCAACGCTTTGCTGTGAGACCGATTTCGTGGCCAAGAGTGATGGATTTGTGGCTACAGCGAAAACTCTGACCGACTATGCCCTTGTATGCTCTGCCGACCAGGGCGCAGAAAATGTCCTTGAGTCTGTTGTTGACGGTAAAAAATTCAGTGACGTTTTAACCGAAACCGTCAGTAAGACCGGCGAAAAAACACAAGTGGGGGATTACGCAAGATATCAACTTGACGGCCCGGGTCTCATCAGCACTTACATACACTTCAACGATAAAGTAGGCACAATGGTTCAAATTGAAACCAGCGATGACAATGTGGCAGCCGCGGATGTGCTAAAGCAGGCGGCTGGCGACATAGCGATGCACATTACCGCAACCAAACCGCTGGCATTAAATAAGGACGAAATTGACTCTGAGATCATCGAGCGTGAGAAAAATATTTTTGCCGAGCAGGTTAAAAATAAACCGGCCAACATCATAGAAAAAATCGTCGAAGGCAAGATGAGGAAGTTCTTTGCCGAGAATTGTCTTCTCGACCAGCCTTTCGTTAAAGACGACAGCAAGTCGGTTGAACAGGTCCTTGCCGATGCCGCCAAACAGGCTGGAGGCGAGGCTACAATAAAAAGATGTGTCCGATTTGAGGTTGGTTAAGAAACGTCCTTTGTGAGCCGTGATATAGGATGTGCACGACGAAACTCGCAAGTCCGCTTCTGTCCAGACGGGAGATAAGAAATAAATGGCAGCGAGCAAATATAGTCGCATATTGCTGAAACTTTCCGGCCAGAGTTTTTGCAGGCCCGGGGGATTCGGAATTGAGGGCCCTTCGCTTGAGTCAATTGCCGAGAGGATATCACAGATTTGCAAACTTGGCCCGCAGATCGCCGTTGTAGTGGGTGCCGGTAATTTCCTTCGGGGGGAGACTTTCTCACAGGCCAGTCACATCCCGCGAAACACGGCAGATTATATGGGGATGTTGGCAACCATTATCAATGCCTGTGCGCTGCAGGAGACGCTTGAGAAGCTTGGTCAGCCAACGAGAGTCCTCAGTGCAATAGAGGTTCCTGCGATGTGTGAGTGCTTTATTCGCAGAAGGGCCCTTCGTCACCTTGAACGCGGAAGAGTTGCGATACTGGCCGGCGGAACTGGAAATCCTTTTATTACTACCGATACATGTGCTGCTTTGAGGTCTTCGGAGCTTGATGTGGACCTGCTAATAAAAGCAACAAAAGTCCGGGGGGTTTACAGTGATGACCCTGAGAAGAATCCGGATGCCCAGTTTTTCGAACAATTGTCTTATGACCAGGTATTGGAGAAGAAACTTAGAGTGATGGACCATTCGGCAATAACTCTCTGCCGTGACAACAATATTCCGATAGTTGTTTTGAATATTTTCGAGAAGGGCAACATAACAAAGGCCATTTGTGGCGAGCCGGTCGGCACTAAAATAGTGATGCATCAATAGCGAATTGAAATACCAAGCGAGGAAAGAAGATGTCCGTTAACGAAATACTCTCTGACAGTGAATCCAAGATGAAAAAGGCCATAGAAGTGCTCCATGATGAGCTAAAATCTGTTCGTAGCGGAATGGCTTCTACCGGACTGGTTGAAAACATAAAGGCCGATTTCTATGGAACACCGACACCATTGAAACAGATGGCAACGCTTGTGGCACCACAGGTCGATATGATTGTAATTAAGCCGTTCGACCCTGCTTCGATTAAAGAAATTGAAAAGGCAATCAAAGCCAGCGACCTCAGCATTGCGCCTATTGTCGATGGCAAGGTAATCAGACTTAATATCCCGGCACTTAGCGGGGAAAGAAGAAAACAGCTTGTTCAGCAGGCCAAACAAGCAGGTGAGCAGACAAAAGTTGGGATTCGAAACATACGAAGAGATGCCATTAAACATCTGGAAAAACAGCAGAAAGATAAACTCGTTACAGAAGATGACCTGAAAAACGGCAAGAAGCAGGCTGATGATATTACCAAGAAATACGCCGACAATGTTGACAAGTTCGTCAAAAGCAAATCAGACGAAATAATGCTCGATTAATTTTGGCAAAAGTGCGCATCTCATAACGGCGCGAGGTATAATAGAAGGTCCTTGTGCTTCTGTGCACCAAACATATTTTGGGGGTTTTAGAGTGGTGCAGGAAGAAAAGAAATCAAGAGCTAAACCACGGAAAAATATCGCCACAAAGATAATCAAGCTGCTATTAGCACTTATAGTTGTTTTGATTTTGCTGGCATTCTTATTTGTACCTGCATTCATTTCATCGCAAAAGGGCAATCGTTTCATATCAGGTAAAATCAACAATTCTATTGACGGCCGGATAGATTTCGCCGGTCTTTCAATGGGCTGGTTCAAAGGAATCAGTATTGCAGGCCTTAGTTTCGCCGATAATGCAGACACAATTTCCGTGCAGGTAAAGCAAATCACCACGAAGCCCCGCTATGGTTCAATTTTGAGAGGCAACCTTTCCTTCGGACAAACGATAATTGACCAGCCTAAGATAAGCGTAAATCTCAATAATCAATCCCAGAGCAGGCAGGAATCTGTGGGTGTGTCCCAGCCGATTCCCGCCAAAGCCGGATATCTTGCCCTTGTTATGGATGTAGTTATTAACGACGGCAATTTTAAGTTGACAGATTCGAAAGCAAAAACCGTTGAACTCTCGGAGATAAACTCCAGACTGAGTTTACGGCCGCCGGGAAGGCAAACAGATTTTGATATCAACCTGGCTGTGGTTAACAGTAAGGCCCAGAAGTCACAGATTCACGCGGAGGGCAAAATTAAACCTGATAAGGCGATAAGGAACTGGTCCCTTAAAGGTACTACCGGTGATTTGATTGTAGAAATCGACGCCCTGGACCTCGAATCATTGGGTTCGATTCTTGAATTGGCTAAAATAGATATTCAAGCCAAAGGACTGGTTTCTGCCGATTTAAATGCAGTAATTAAAGATGGCAACTTCGAAAATTTGACCGGCTCAATCAAAGCAAAGAATCTGGATGTAACCGGATCTGCCCTCAAAGGCGACAATCTGAAAACGAGCCTGTTGAATGTTGCTGTGAAGCTTAAAAGCCAACAGCAATTGATAAACATCGAACAATTCCAGTTCGACAGTGACTGGTTTGTTGGGCACATCGGTGGAATGGTTCCCACTACTTTTAGTTCCTGGTCCGACTTTTTAACGTCCGAGTCGGATGTGAGCTTGAATGCTGATTTTGAGCTTGATGTCGCCGCAGTTCTTTCTCAAATGCCGCACACATTTGGCATCAAAGAGGAAATGAAGATCACCTCGGGTAAATTGAGCGGAAATATTACGGCAAATCGCGGCAAGCTTCATGGCGAGGTAAGTCTCAACGAATTAGCCGGCACTATCGAAGACAAAAAGCTTGCTCTTTCCCAACCGGTTACAGGAAAGCTTCAGATTTCAACCGATAAGAAAAAAATACGTTTCGATGAACTCGATATAACAGCTTCGTTTGCAAAAATTAATGCCAGTGGACTTCTTGAGCAGCTTAAATATGATGGTTATGTTGACCTGGAAAAACTGCAATCGGAATTCGGACAGTTTGTGGATTTAGGTAAATACGAAATTGCAGGCGAGGTTTTTGAGCAAGGAACATTGTCTATTGGTGAAAGCGAGATAACGGGCGGCGGTGTTTCACAGGTTAAAAATCTTCGAATAGCTACATCGGATGGTACCGCAGCGCAAGAGCCAAGGGCAGATATTAAGTTTGCTTTTGCGGTGGACAGAAAAACTAACGTTCTGACCTTTAATTTTATCGAGGCCAATGCGAGCCTGGGCCAAATCAATATCAACCAGGCTGTTCTTCCAATTGGTGGAAATACTCAGATACCTGCGAGCATGAATATATCCGCTAAGAATGTTGACCTTGAAAAAGTGAAGCCGTTTGCGGTTCTGTTTGCTTCTTTACCTAAAGAAACACAGCTTGCCGGTATCGCCGAATCAACAATCTCCATAAGCTCGGATAAAGACATCTACAAAGTAACAACCGACTCGACAAAAATTAAAAATCTAAGTCTCATCTACCCCGGACAAAAGCCTTTTGAGCCGAATGAAGTATCCCTTGTTTTTGAAGCTGAGATAAATCCCAAAGAGAAAACTGTTAATATTAAAAAATTACAACTGGACAGTCCGCAAATTAAAATTCGTAAAGGCGAATTTAACAAGCTTAATAATGCCGGCAAGACTAAATTAACCGGACAAGCGGAGTTGGAGTATGACTGGTCGGCCCTCAGCGCTGTTGTCGCTCCGTTTCTTCCGGAAGGCCTGACACTAAAGGGCAAAAGAAAAGACTCTGTCAGTTTCCTCAGTGAATATCCTTCCGAGGAGCCGGACAAACTCATGGCTAATCTTACAGCCGATGCCAAACTGGGATTTGGACAGGCTGGTTATATGGGATTGGATTTTGGCCCGACCGACGTAGATATTCAAATCCGTAACGGCCTGCTCAAAATTGTACCGTTTGAGACGACTGTCAACGAAGGGCTGTTTCATTTTGCCGGCCAGGTGGATTTCAACCAAAAGCCAGCTAAATTGAAAATGGCCGAACCTCTCCAGCTAATGAAGAATATCAAAATCAACGATCAGACGACCAAAAAGCTTCTGATGTACCTCAATCCAATTTTTGCAGACGCCGTCAACGCCAGCGGCATTGCTTCTTTTAGCTGTGAGCAGCTCACTATTCCGCTCGATGCCGCCGCCAAAAATCAAGCTGAGGTTGTTGGTACGGTTTCAATGGACCAATTGCGTTTGCAAGCCTCGGGTTTACTCAGCACGATTTTTTCGGCGGGCGGCACCAGTGCCCGTGGTGCGGTTATTTCTATCCATCCTACGAAGTTCGTTTTGCGGGATGGATTTCTCAGATATGATGATATGCAGATGGATATCGGTGACAATCCCGTCAATTTCAAAGGTATTATCGGTCTGGATAAGAGCCTGGATATGACCGTAACTTTACCTTACACCGCAGATGGCAGAACCGTAAGAGTTGGTCAGGAAACAACCAGCAAAAGGATTAAGGTATCGCTCGGGGGTACTGTCGATAAGCCCGAAATTGATATTGGCAAACTCCTTGAGGGCCAGTTATTACAACAACTGGAGGAGCAATTGCCAAATATTCTTGAAAGATTATTGAAATAACATAAATAGACCGGTAAATCGTAACAATTCCAGTGCCCCAATATTCTTCATTTAGTCTGCTGTTTTCCCGCAGGTTCCCACCCTAATTGGCCGATATAACCTTGAATTGAAAGGGCATAGAGATGTTATCGCTTAAGGAGCTTTTATCAACGCCAACGACTCAGCTTGGTAAGGCCGGTCGATTTGCTGTTTTTCAGATTAAACTGTGGTCTCATTGTATCAGACTGCTGGAGAAAAACCATGCAGGCCGACAGGCGGCCGCACTGTCGTATCATACGGTTTTCGGAATCGTGCCCTTGGCTATCGTAACGCTTTTGATATTTCAGTCATTCCCGGCTTATAGTAACGTTGCTGAAGATCTAAAGAGTCTTGTTTATGAGCAGCTTAACCTGTCAACTATCGAAATAATTCCTGATAAAGAAAAACCGGAAGAAATAATAAAGATCACTGAAGAGCTGGATAAGATAGTGGGTGAGTTTTTTACCGGTGTGAACAAAGGTTCGATCACCCTGTTTAGCGTAGTAATTGTCGTTTGGGCGGCTTTGTCTCTATTGTCGACGATAGAAAAGGCGTTTAATCATATCTGGCACGTTGCAAGGGGCAGAAATTTTTTGCATCGAATTATCAGCTACTGGGCACTACTGACTCTTGGGCCTTTGCTTTTAGGGGTTGGTATATATATAGCCAATCCATATACAACTATCGCGTGGTTTCAGAAAACTTTTCTTGCAGATATTGCACCAATTCTGTTGTCGTATATTGTAGCTATGGTTGCCTTCTTTTTGCTTTATTATGTTTTGCCTAATACGAAGGTTAAGACAAAGGCCGCAATATGGGGTGCCGCGGTAGCCGCTCTGGTCTGGATAGCTGCCAAAAGTGTCTTCGGATACGGTATCACGGAAATGAAGCTGTACAGCACGGTTTACGGTGTAATGGCCCTGGTTCCGATGACCGTGTTCTGGATTTATGTTACCTGGCTCACTGTGCTGTTCGGTTTGCAGTTGACCTTTACTACCCAGCATTTGAGCAGTCTCGACGCCGCTGAGATTGCCGCCAGCAAACAAAACGAAGAATATTTCATAGCAAACGACATTACCGCCATAAACATTGTCAGAGAGATAGCCCTTGCTTTTATGAAGAATCAAGCCCCGGTTTCGCCGGAGGTAATATGCAGTAAATTAGATGTCCCCCCTGAGTTCGGAGACAAAATTCTCGACCATCTCGTCAGAAGAGAATTGATAGCAAAAACTTCCGAGCCTAAGGTTGGTTTCCTGCCTGTAAAAGACCTGGCAAATATCAGGTTGTCCGATATCGCCGAAGCCGTATCTGTAGCGGGCTTTGCACAATCAGCACCCGACCAGTGTCAGACTCTTGAGCAGATAAATCAATCACAGCGAAATATCCTGGCTCAATATAGTCTGAAACAAATT
>CBDURK010000097.1:0-9184 GCA_965369645.1 uncultured bacterium
TTTTAAGTTTATTCGTCGAAGCTGTGCGAAGAATTTATCCTGCTGACTCCATATATTACATCTCCTTGCAACCTCGCCGGTTCGAGTACCTTTTTCGAGCATCGCTTTAGCGTTGAACATTTTGCGGAAGTGGTAGGCGAAAGCCCCGACAACTGAAAAGCCGGCCGATTTGTCCTGTGCGAACATGCCCCTTAGCCGTTCGAGAGCTACGGCGATATTTCCCGCGATAACGGCGTCAATCACCGTGAAGGCATTGAATAAGCGATTATGACCGATGAGCGATTCGATATGTTTGGCCGTGATGGCCTTTTCGGCATCTGCGAACAAAGCCAGTTTATCGATTTCGCTGTACAGTCGCGGCAGCTCGTCTCCGGTAAGCTCGATCAAAAGCGCCGCTGCGTCCCGATCCAGTTTTTTGTCGTATTGCTCGGACGCGTATTTTATCAGCCGAGGTGGAAGCTCGCCGCGTTTTGGCGGAACAACTTTAATCAGCTTGCCTGCTTTGGACAGCTTCTTAGCTAAAATGGTTCGGGCGTCCCATGAGCGAACGGTGAATATAAGTCGTCCGGTTGAGCAGGGATTATCAAAATACTTCTCAAGCAGCGAACGGTTTGCGGATATGAACTTGTCCGCGTCTTTAACAAGGACAACTCGCTTGTCCGTTAAGAAAGGGCTTGTCCTCAGCTCGTCCAGGACCTCTGAGGCCAGGACAGTAGCGGCCTCGGCGTTTAAAAGCCCTGTTGTCCTTTGTGACTGCTCAAGGAGCTTATCCAGAAGCTTCCGGCAATGAGCATTGACGAGTGATTCTTCTTTGCCGGCAATTACGTAAATCAGCTCATCCATGGAAACTCAAATATCAAAATGCGTTGAATTTGTAAGATCAAAGATTAAAATTAAAAAATCAAAATTGTTGAATCATCGCTTTGCGATGATGGCTTCTTTAATTTTGCATTATGCTCTTTAATTTTTGAATTATTTGGGTCTTTATTTACTGTCCTTATTTTCGGTTTCGGGCGTCGGTGAATCTTCCGGCGTTGCCTTCGGTTCCTTATCATCGCCGGAGTCGTCTTTCCCACTATTCTCATCTTCGGCAATTATCTTTTCGGCCGCAACGAGCTTGTCACCGGGTTTGAGCTTGATTAAACGCACGCCCTGAGTATTCCTGCCAATCGAACGTATTTCGTCGAGTCCGGTGCGGATAATCATTCCGGTGGCCGTTATCATCATTAAGTCGTCCTTGCTATGGACGGCCTTGAGTGCGACCACTTTGCCGTTTCTCTCGGATGTCTTTATATTTTTCAGACCGACTCCACCCCGGCTCTGCGACCGGTAATTCTCAAGCCCCGTTCGCTTGCCGTATCCGTTTTCGCAAAGTGTGAACAATGCGGCTTTTTCTTCGACAATCACCATGCCGACCACGGCATCTCCGCCTCGCAGCTTAACACCTCTGACCCCTCGCGATACCCGACCCATTGAACGGACCTGATTTTCGTCAAATCGTATCGTCATACCGTCACTCGTTCCCAGTATAATATGGTCGTCTCCCGAGGTTAATGCGACGTCGATTAAATCATCGGTTTCGTCGAGTCTTATGGCAATCACACCGGTCTGTCTCGGATTGCCATAGGCCGATAGTTTCGTCTTTTTTACAATGCCATTACTTGTTGCCATGACGAGCTGCCGAGGCTTTGCGCCTTCCTGCTCGTCGTCGGCAAAGCTGCTGATGTTAATTATCGAGGTAACCTTTTGGCTGCCAAGATTCAGAAGGTTGACTATATTTCTGCCCTTACTCTGCCTGGACATGCTCGGGACATCATAGACTTTAAGCCAATAGCACTTGCCGCGATTTGTGAATATAAGCAGGTAATCATGCGTCGAGGCGACGAACAGGTGCTCTACGAAATCACCTTCTCGTGTGACTGATCCGATGATTCCTCTGCCGCCTCTGCCCTGCTTGCGGTATGTATCAATCGGCAGCCGCTTAACGTATCCGTTGTGGCTGACCGTAACGATAACTTCCTCTTCGGCTATCAAGTCCTCCATGTCGAGATGCTCGACCATGGCCGCGATTTTTGTTCGCCGGGCTCCGCCGTATTTTTCCTTTATTTCGTAGATGTCTTCTCTAATGATATCCAGCAAAATCTCCTCGCTTTCCAATATCGCCTCATAACCCTCAATTTGCTCGATCAGTGCAGCGTATTCTTTAGCGAGTTTCTCTATTTCAAGACCGGTCAGTCTTTGCAACTGCATTGTCAAAATCGCATCGGCCTGGGGGCCGGTGAGGAAATGCTGGCCTTTACTTTTTTCATCGATGAAAGACTTCGGAAGGATTTTCTGCAGCGTAGCAACCTCAGCCAGACGCAAAGGCTTTTTCATGAGGTTCAATTTTGCAGTTGGGGTATCAGGCGACTTTTTAATCAGTTCGATAATTTCATCGATATCACTAACGGCTAAGATAAGACCTTCGAGAATGTGTGCCCTGTTCCTGCATCTTTTCAGAAGGAACCTGCTTCGTCTGCGGATAACGATCTTGCGATGGTTAATAAAGCAATCGAGCATTTCTCGTATATTGAGGGTTTCAGGTCTGTTATCAACCAGTGCAATATTGGCGATAGCAAAAGTGCTCTGGAGAGAAGTGTAGCGGTACAATTTGTTCAGTGCGATTTCGACATCGGCGTCTCTTTTAAGGTCCACAACAATCCGCAATCCGTGACGGTCTGATTCGTCCCTGATGTCGGCAACTTCCGGAATCGTATTATTATGTACACAGTCGGCTATCTTCGAAACAATCGAGGTCTTGACGATCATATAGGGTATTTCGGTTACTACTATCCTCTCTCTGCCTCTTTTGGTTGTTTCGATATCTATTTTTCCCCGGACCGTCAAATGCCCGCGGCCGGTCGTGTATGCATCGATGATGCCTTTTCTGCCGCAAATAATTCCACCTGTTGGAAAATCCGGGCCGGGAAGACACTTTATAATGTCTTTGAATCCGCAATTTGGGTCATCAATTACTAAAAGAAGGGCGTCACAGACCTCGGTTATATTATGAGGCGGGATATTGGTGGCCATTCCTACTGCGATTCCCGTAGAGCCGTTGACTAAAAGATTCGGGAATTTCGAAGGCAGAACGGTTGGCTCCTCGCGGGTCTCGTCATAGTTCGGCACATAATCAACGCTGTCCAGCTTGAGATCTTCGAGCATGTCCATTGCCGGCGCCGCCATTCTTGCCTCGGTATATCGCATAGCAGCCGGCGGGTCCGAATCGATACTTCCGAAGTTGCCCTGCGGATTAATCAGTGGATACCGCATATTCCAATCCTGGCCTAAACGGACTAATGTCCCGTATGTGGCCTGGTCGCCGTGCGGGTGATAGTTACCGCCGGTATCACCGACGATCTTGGCGCACTTACGATGTTTGCTTCGCGGCCCGAGGTTCAAGTCGTTCATCGCAACCAGTATTCGCCTTTGTGAAGGCTTCAGGCCATCACGAACATCCGGCAATGCACGCGAAACTATAACACTCATCGCGTAGTTGAGATATGAATTCTTCAGCTCATCAAGGATATGCTTATCCTCGAATTGCTCCTGTGGTTTTTCGACTTCCGTCATAAGCTCTCTACTATTTTAAATGCTAAATCTTGTTCGCAGATAGATTACCTGCGACCGGACAAAAAGTCAAGAAATACTGATGATTATAATTGCCCGATGATGGTGATTTTTTTGAGGTTTGACACAAAATACAGGTTATCAAATCACTTGTAGCTTGATTGTAACTGAACGAGAAAAGATTTCGGGCTAATATCAGGTCAGGAATTTAAGGATGATTTTTTTATAATGTTCTACGGCTTTTTCAATGTCGGTGATTTCGATATATTCATCCGGCTTATGACAAAGTTGCGGTTTGCCCGGGCCAAAAATTACTACAGGTGTGTCCAATGAAGCAAAATAAGGGCCGTCCGTTGTAAAACCGACAGCCACGGTTTCATTGATTTCAACGGCAGAACAAAAATTCTTAACAAAATCACAACCGCAATCAGTCTCCAAAGGCCGCACCTGGCGTACCACGCCGACCTCTGCTTCAAATTGGGGATTCTCGGATTTGAGCTTGGTGAAGATTGTTTCCAAATCCGAGATAATATCCTGATCATTTTGCTCCGGTAAAGTCCGAATGTCCACTCCAATGTTGCATTTATCCGGTACGACGTTAAGTGTTTTACCTCCGGCGATGGTGTTGACACTCATAGAACACTTGCCCAGGAGTTTATGGGGCTCGGCGGGAATTTCGTAATTGTCCAGCTCATCCAGAACCCGTCTCATTGAATTTATTGCATTTACACCCAATTGCGGCGTAGAGCCGTGAGCGGCTTTGCCTTTGGTTGTGATGTCCAGCCACAACATTCCGCGATGCGCCGTAATAACCGAAAAATCCGTAGGTTCGGGAATAACTACACCGGCAAATTCAGTCCGCCGGTCATGGTCATTAATAAATCTTTTCGCGCCGCAGCTATCGGTTTCTTCTCCTGCGACGGCTGCAAATACAATATCGCCTTGTAACTTTGTGCCCGAATCGACAACCTGCCTGATAGCGGTAGCAGCCGCGGCGATTCCGCCTTTCATGTCCACCGAGCCTCTGCCATAAATCTTGCCCCCGCTTTCAGTCGCCTCGAAGGCGGGCCTTTCCCACTTCGCTTCACCGGGCCCGACAACATCAAGATGACAGGCAAATAACAGACTACCCTTACTCCCGACGGAATTTACCTGTGCGATAATATTCGCCCTGGTTTGGTCCCATGTTTCTATCCGGCAATCTATCCCTGATTTTTTGAATTCATCTGAAAGTACTTCCGCTGAGGACAATTCGCCCTTTTCCAGTGTGCTTTCGGCATTAATAAGTTGTTTCAATAGTTCTTTCATAGCAGCGTAATTATACAATCTTACACAAGAAAAGAAAAAACAGAAATATTTTTGTTGCAGATAAATTATTAGTGAAGATAATAAGGTGCTTAGTACTTTGAGCATCGTCGTAAAGGAGCGTAAATGGGACCTGTATTAAATGGGTTGATAAAACTTCAAAGTGTTGAAAATCGTCTGCGAATTGAAAAGGCAAAACTTACAAGGTGCAGAAGAAATGTAATAATCCAGGAAAATCAGATCAGGAGTCTTCAAAATGCCCTTGAAGCCAAAAAAGAAGAAGTTCTGTTGAGTAAGGTCCAGTTCGACCGTCTTGAATTGGAACTCAAATCCAGAGATGAATCGATAGCCAAGTTAAGGGCCAACCTCAATACCGCAAAAACAAATAAAGAATATTCCGCTGTTCTGACTCAACTCAACACAACAAAAGCCGACAATTCCAAGATAGAAACCCAGTCTTTGGAATTGCTCAAGACTATTGAAACCGACGAAAGCGAATGTAATGAAATACAAGGCCAGATAGACGAACAGAAGCAGCATCTTGAGCAGCGTCGCACTGAAGCCGAGTCGCTGGCCGGCAAATACCAGGTGGAGATAGATAAAATCCAGGCTGAATGGGATCAGGTTGCACAGGACATACCCGACAAACCGCTGGAGATATTCAAACGTGTTACCGAAACATACGATGGCCAGGCCGTTGCGCTGATTGAACAGCCGGGCGGCAAAAAGGGGGCTTATAGCTGTGACGGCTGCTTTATGGGCCTTACCGCTGAGTGTGTTAATCTGCTGATGACCAAGGACGATATAATCCGCTGTCCTAATTGTACGAGGATACTTGTCCTCGGTGATTCACTGGGAAGTTGAAAAACCCAAAACCACAAAAGCACAACTTATTCCGCACCTCTCAGGCTTTCAGCCGCAGATCAACAGGTGCCGGAAATAAGTTTTGAATTCTTGATTTTATATTAACTGTTTTTTTAGTTTTCTTTTTAAGGAGCAGATATATTGTCTGATAAGATAGTTGCTTATATAGATGGCGGAAGCAGAGGCAATCCTGGCCCGGCCGCTGCCGGCTTCACTCTCGCGGACTCTTGCGGTGCTCAACTTGTAGGCAAGGGCTTTTTCTTAGGGAAGGCTACGAATAACGTAGCCGAATATACCAGTTTCTTAAAAGCTCTCGAAGCTGCAAAACAAGCCGGAGCCGAACAGCTTACGGTTTTCAGTGATAGCCAACTGCTTGTCAGGCAGATTAACGGCCAATACAAAGTAAAGAGCGAGAACATTAAGCCCCTTTTCCAGGAAGCCGTTAAATTACTCCGCGGGTTCGAAAGCTGGCAGGTCTGGCATATTCCGAGGGAACAAAACAAAGAGGCCGACAAGCTTGTTAATCAGGCACTGGATTTCAGACGCGACATTGAAGTAAAACGGAAATCTATAGTGCAAAACCAAAAGCCTGTTCGACTCGGCGTGCTAATCAGCGGCGGCGGCACAACATTAATAAACATCCTCGAATATATCAAACAGGGTAAATTGAATGCCGAGGTCGGCATAGTTATAAGTTCACGCTCAAAAGTAGCCGGCGTCGAAAGAGCGAAAAAGAACGGGCTTGACGTAAAAATAATCCGAAGAAAAGACCATCCCGATATAGATGAATTCAGCAAGCGTATCGAAGCCGAGCTCGTAGCCGCAAATGTTGACCTTATCATTCAGGCCGGATGGCTTTGCCTGTGGAAAATACCCGACCGATATGAAAATCGCGTAATGAACATACATCCGGCCTTACTGCCGAGCTTTGGCGGACAGGGTATGTGGGGACATCACGTCCATGAAGCGGTATTAAAATCAGGCTGTAAAATAAGCGGCTGTACCGTTCATTTTTGCACGAACGAATATGACAAAGGCCCAATAATCGTCCAGAGAAGTTGCCAGGTCGAAGATGATGACACTCCCGATACTCTTGCAGAAAGAGTCTTTGAGCAGGAATGTATAGCATACCCGCAGGCGATAAATATGTTCGCCGTAGATAAAATGCAAATTCGAAACGGCGTGGTTAAGCTAAAGTCGTGACAGAACTGTTGATCTAAAAGAAAATATTTTGACGGTATTAGTCTCTCAGCAATCACTATAAGACAGCATCGGTGTAACCAAGCACGATATAAAACCAATAATTATCCCGCTGCTACTTTGATTTTGCAACGGCAGGTTCGCTTTTCTTTGGCTCTTTTACCGCAATGCCTTCAAATTTCAGGTGCTCCTCGTCCAGTACGTCAATCTTTATAAGGTTTTTACCCTTGAATTCGCCTCCTAATACAGATTCCGAAATCGGATCCTCTATATAATGTTCGATGGCTCTTCGCAGCGGTCTTGCTCCGAATTCAGGATTGTAACCTTTGTCGATGAGAAATTCCTTGGCCTGGTCGGTTACTTCCAGTTTTAAACCGTGGTCAACAAGTCGCTTAAACACCTTTGCAAGCTCAAATTCAACGATAACTTGCAGATTTTCTCTTGATAACGCCTTAAAGACGATAGTGTCGTCAAGTCGGTTTAAGAACTCCGGCCTGAAGTGATGCTCTACCTCTTTCTGAAGGACATCTTTCATCTTCTCATAATTCTCTTCCGGACTCTTTTTTCCGAAACCGAATCCGGATTGGTTTCTAATCAGGTCGGCCCCGATGTTGCTTGTCATAATAAGAATGACGTTCTTAAAATCGATGCTTCGTCCGAAGCTGTCCGTCAGCCTGCCCTCGTCCATAATCTGCAGAAGCATATTGTAAACGTCCGGATGCGCCTTTTCTATCTCATCCAGAAGCAGAACACAATAAGGCCTGCGTCTAATCCTCTCTGTCAATTGTCCACCTTCTTCGTAACCGACATACCCGGGAGGGGCGCCTACCAGCCGGCTCACGTTGTGCTTTTCCATAAATTCACTCATATCCAGTCGGATGAGAGAATTCCTGTCGCTGAATAAAATCTCTGCAAGCGCCTGTGCCAGAAGTGTTTTACCTACACCGCTGGGCCCGAGAAGTATAAAGCAGCCCATCGGACGATTCGGGTCCTTCAGGCCGCTCCTGCTGCGCCTTACTGCTTTGGCTAAAGCGGTGATTGCCTCATCCTGCGAAACAACCGTCTTATGCAGCTCAGCTTCAAGCTCCAGAAGTCTCTGGGTTTCCTTTTTCTCCAGCTTCGTTAATGGCACACCCGTCATGTTGCTGACAACCTCTGCGATTGTCTCTGTATCAACTATGCCGGTTACTTCTTTGTTTTCATCGTACCATTTTTTATGCAGTTGCGTCTTATCATCCAGAAGCTGCTGTGCCTCATCCCTCAAAGACGCTGCTCGCTCATAGTCAGCTTCTCGAACCGCGGTATCTTTTTCTTTTTGTAGTTTTTCTATTTTTTCTTCTATCTGTGTCAAATCAAGCGGCGGAGTCATATTCTTGAGTCGAATCCTCGCACCGGATTCATCGATAACATCAATCGCCTTGTCCGGCAGGCATCTGCCGGTGATATACCTGGTCGATAGCTCTACCGCCTGAAAAAGGGCTTCATCGGTAAAGTGGACCCTGTGATGCTCCTCATAGCGGTCCTGAAGTCCTTTGAGAATATCTAAGGTCTCGTCTTTTGAAGGCGGCTCGACAATTATGGTCTGAAACCGTCTCTCAAGGGCACCGTCTTTTTCGATATACTTTCTGTACTCATCCAGAGTAGTAGCACCGATACATTGAACTTCTCCCCTGGCAAGGGCCGGCTTAAGTACATTCGCTGCATCGATAGCGCCTTCAGCTCCGCCGGCCCCTACAAGCGTATGAAGCTCATCAATAAACAAAATAACGTTCTTGGCCCTTTTCACCTCGTTAATGACTGCCTTTATTCGCTCTTCGAATTGTCCGCGATATTTCGTTCCGGCTACCATCATCGCCAAATCGAGCACCACCATCCGCTTGCCTTTGAGGATTTCAGGCACCTCCTTGTTGATTATTTGCTGGCTAAGTCCCTCGACAATTGCGGTTTTGCCAACGCCTGCTTCACCCAGCAGAACAGGGTTGTTTTTCGTGCGTCGGCAAAGTATCTGTATCAAACGCTCAATCTCGTTCTTTCTGCCGATTACCGGGTCAAGCTCATCATCGGCTGCCAATTGTGTAAGGTCTCTGCCAAAGCTGTCCAGCGCCGGGGTTTTACTTCTCGGTTTTATGCCTGCCGTCGGGCTCATCTTCATCCCAAGGGCCGCCGGACCGTCATCTACTTCGGCTCCTAACAGATTCAAAACCTC
>CBDURK010000098.1:0-9164 GCA_965369645.1 uncultured bacterium
CGTAGATAGTAAGGATGTGCAAGATAAGGGCAAAACCAATTAAAATCCACACAATGCGCGGATTGCGAATGTTCAGCTTCAATAACCTTCCGTCCTTTTTCCTCGCTTCCCATAGGCAACGAACAAACAGGATAATTGTGACAATGAAAATACCTGTATAAGATACTTTATTATTTACCCAGCGTATGTTGAGAAACGGTACAAGGGCATAAATCAAAAGAATGTCAATGTTCTGTAGTGACAGAAACCGTGAGAAGCTGCCGAATAAAACAACGACCAGAACAAATGATAACCAGGCCAGCGTCATACCATTGAAATTCGGAAGAAAAGAACGTAGCAATTGGAATAAGCCTTGTTCCCCATGGTCATCATCCGATTCACCAGGCCAAACTTCGCGATTTTCAAGCTGAACCTTGTCACTGTTGAAACTGAACTCAAGAATCCTGTGGCTATCAGGCTCTACAGTTATGAGTCCCACCTGCCCCTTGTCTTCGTGGATGAAATTGATTATCCAGAGGTTAAGTTTGCTGGAATATTCGGGATCAAGCCGGACTTCGGGAAAATCAATGAGGATATCCTTCACTCGTGGTTCGTCCCGAATGATGGACATGATTTGCTCGTCGGTTTGACTCTTATTTTGAGCATACAGACTCTGTGGCAAAATTAGCATTACAGCCAGGAAAAAAAGCGTGTATTGTCCGTGACCGAGTTGTTCGAGGTAACTGCCCGTTATCGCTCTACGGTTAGTCAGTTCTGTGGCTCTATGCTTATATTTTTCATTTGGCTTCATAAATTTTGCTCTTGGATGTTTCAGGCCCTGGTATAAAAAGCACTAATTTAACCTCAATCCTTGTGGCCATCGACTTGCCTGTTTTTCAAGCGATACTCTTCAGGCTGTCCAATTAACCCACATTGTACTGAGAGTATTTATCTTCACCAGTAACCACAATTTTATCATGCAACACAGGCTTATTCAATGAAAATCAGTTATACTTGGTCTATGTCTATGAGCATATTAGATACCCTTCGGCATGAATTCTCAATTTTAGGTCTTTCTGCCTCTATAATAATGAGAGTTCACAGAAATTCTTGACCTTATGTATTACAGACATGTGTTCATCTGGTTATTTAACCAACCCCGGCTGGTAGGATGGACTTTAGCCCATGCGGTATTCTATTGATAAAACGCTTAAAAGAAGTGTCTTTTGTCACCGTCCCGCCAGCGCATCATCAACAGCTTTTTTAACTGCGACAATAGCGGCCGATGGCATCTTTGCATAAGCCGCATCGATGGTCTGCTGTGCCGGGCCGAGCCTGCCAGTCCGGTAATAGACATAACCTAAGAGAAATTCTAATTTACCCGATCCGCTCCGACCCAGCCACTCCTTAACATCAGCGATCCTGCTTTCGAGCTTGTTCTCGCCGCCCAACATAGCCGCAAGGTCAATCTTAGTTTGTAAATATTCCGGATTAGCCTCGATGGCCCTCGAAAGAAACAACGCACTGCTGATATATTCACCCGCGCCCAATAACGCATGACCTCTGCCCGCAAAGCAAAGCGTCTCACCCTGCTTATAAATAGACGCCAAAGCAAAAGAATCCGCAGCCGCGTAGTACCTGCCGCCTTTCAAATGGTCTTGCGCTTCTTGAAAATGATTATTGAACCGGCTCATTGCAAAAGTGTCCGGATTTGTCTGTGGATTCCTAATGCTTTTGGCTTTTGCGAACAAGTCGGCTTGCGAAAGCTCTTTCAGATTATCCACTCTGCCTATGGCTGACTCGACGGGATTATAAGAACTTTCTATCCGGCTAAGCCCTCCCGAGCTTAGACTAATATTTGTTCTTATGTCCTTACTTGTGCGCCCGCCCTCCTGGCTCTCTTTCTTATCGACAGAATTTATTAAATCTTCGAGTTGCCGTTTTACCTGCTCGATAATATCTGAGGTAAGTCTGTCGCGTTGGCTCTGTATCTCTGTTTCGTTCTCTGCGGACATTGCCTCGTCTATTTGCAATGGCCAGCTTGCATCTTGCTGAAAAGCGGAACTATTATCTTGAAACGTCATTGCATTCGCCTGTGCGTATGCCTCTGCAAGCGTCGGCTTTGGTCCGAGCTTGTCCCTGCCGAAGTCCGGCACTGCCGTCTGTGCTCTTTCAGTCGCCCGGCCTTGGTCAAACCGCTCAAATGAATTATACTTTTCTACCGAGCTTCGTTTATTTTCCAGACCAGCCGCCGAAAGCCCCGTCTCAAAGGATATGCCTGTTTCCTGTCTCCCGTTTTCTGTCTTCCGTCCTCTGTCTTCTGTCTTCCGATACCTCTCAACCATCAACGGTTGGTCTTTGGCCGATACGTTTGACTCCGCTTGTTGTGTAAGCAGTTGAAGTTCTCGTATGCTGTTTACTATTCGAGGTTCAACAGACACACTGTCCTGGGTTTGTGTCCCTTGCAATCTTATATCGGAGGCTAAAGTATTTCCGTTTGGCAACGTTTGCATCTGCGAATCGGATACATACGTTCCCGTTGTAAAGCCGCTCTGCATCCTGCGGTTATTAAACCTCGTTCCCGCCTGCCCGAGCACACCGGAATAGCCCGGCCTTGTAGTAGCCACTGTCCGGCTTTGTAAATAATATGGCTGAACGCGGTATCTGTTGGCTGAATTGCCAGGATCTTCAGCCCCCGCCGAATCACGCAAAAATGAGCTAAGCGACGACGACCCGAGGTTCCCCCGAAAGCTCATGGTCGAGCTATACGGCACAGTGTCGCGAAAATGCATCCCCCGACGGACATTGCCTGTAATCAAAAGATTGCCGTCCACATCAGGCGCCCTGGGATTAGTGAACTGGCCGCTTTGATAACTGCTTGGTGGTACCGTGCTGTAACTGGACGGATTAAATATCGCGGGATTTTCTATCGGCTGGCTTACAGACGAACACAGCACAAAAAAAACTCCTGCTGCGATAAGCGTCCGCGATCTGATAAATAGCCGGCTCTTCATACTATTAAATACCTTTCTTTCCGCATTTATATTCACAATCGCCCAATCAATCTTTTTCGGCGATTGGATTCTTTTTGTATTTCGGCTTCTCGGCCCAGCTAAGTTTAGTAGCTAATGTGTCCCATTGACTCCGAAGCGGATTATTGACAATCAGAAAATCACAGCTTTGCCTCTCAACCTTCACAACGTCATCAATTGAAAACTTCAGCGAAATCTGCCCGTCGATGGAGATAGTCGTCCCTTCGTTGACCCGTATCCCCACGACCTCGATCTTGCTCTCGGCATTGATAACGATTGGCCGAAAGCTCAGCGAATGAGGACATATTGGCGTGATAACCATCGCTTCCATATTAGATGAAACTATTGGTCCCCCGGCCGAGAGATTATAGGCCGTTGAGCCGGTCGGTGTGGAAATTATCAAACCGTCACTGACACAGCTCGCCAATGGCTGACCATCAACTAACATCTTTAGCTCGACCATTCTAAAGGGTGGGCCCGCTGTAATAACAACATCATTAATAGCTGATGAGCAGAATTTCTCGGTTTGGCCGCCGCCGTCATTACTGAATACCCTGCAGCTAAGCATCATCTGTCTGTCTATCGGGCTGTCGCCTTTCGCTAAACGGGGAAAAAAGTCCTTGAGTTCGCTAACACTGAATTCCGCCAGGTAACCGAGTTTGCCGACATTAACGCCTATCACCGGTACACTCGCCTCGCTTACGCCCCTTGCCGTTGAAATGATACTCCCGTCGCCGCCGAAGACCACAGCGTAATCACATTCTTTTAGAATCTCCGCGCTGCAGTCGGCAACACTGCAATTCGCCAATATCTCGGCCTTGCCCTTCGCGAAGCCGGCGAATTCCTCTATCGCCTCACTGACTCCTTCTTTCCTGGGGTCGCCGAAAATTACTAATTTGGGCAGAGATTTCATGTCCGGTAATCTCGTCATCCATACATCGAAAATCCGAATATCGAACTAAACTCGACATTCAAACATTCACAATCTTGGATTTTGACTTTTGTGTCTTGGCCGATTTTGCCTGCATAATACTTTGTATTTCGATCTTCGGTTTTCGTACACTAAGCATTTCTTTAACGGCCTCTACTATTTTATCGGCATTTATCCCCGCCTCCATAAGTTGCTGCGACCTGGAATCGTGTCCTATAAACCTCCCCGGCGCTCCAAGCACCCGTATGGCCTTTATCGAACGCTTTTTAGCCGCCGCCAATTCGAGCACCGCCGAGCCGAATCCACAGGCTAGCGCATGGTCCTCCACCGTGATTACAACCTTCCCCTTATCAGGCCCGGAGACAATCTTCTCATCAACAGGCCCCGCAAATCGTCCGTTAATTACATCAACCGCGATACCATCTTCAGCTAACATCTCAGCCGCATTTAGCGCCTCTGTCAAAATACTGCCGTAACTTACAATCACGGCTGTGGATTTCTTAGACCTTTTCACTAACACGCTTTTGCCCAGAACGAACGGCTTTGCACAGGCCGCCCGGACATGCTTCTGCTCCGGCACAAAATCTTTCGGATATCGTATAACGACCGGCCTGTCCTGGCCCAGCGCAAATTCCAAAGCCCCCCTCACCTCGATATCATTCGCAGGAGCCGTCAGCACCATATTCGGTATCAGCCTTAAAAATCCGATATCCATAAGCCCGTGATGCGTCGGCCCGTCCGAGCCGACCAGCCCGGCCCTGTCGATACAAAATACTACTGGCAGGTTCTGAAGAGCCACCTCCTGGAATATCTGGTCGAAGCCGCGCTGCAGAAACGTCGAGTAGATACATACCACCGGCCGTAATCCGCTCCTGGCCAGGCCCGCCGCAATATCAACCGCCGCGCTTTCGGCTATACCAACATCATAAAACCTGTCCGAGAACTTCTTGCTGAATTCGACCAACCCCGTCCCGTCGCACATCGCGGAGGTAATAGCCACAATCCTGTCGTCCTTTTGAGCTAATTCCGTAAGATGCTCGCCGAGCACACCGGTAAAACTCCGCCTTGTGTCTAAGGCCGACTCCGACTCAACCGTTTTTCCGTTCATCTTGAAAGGCCCGGTCGAATGAAATTTACTCGGCCCCTGGTCCGCCGGCTCGAAGCCTTTGCCCTTCTTGGTATAGACATGCAGAAGTACCGGATGATTCACATCAGCCAGCGCCTCGAACAACTGTATAAGCGAGTCGAGGTCATGCCCGTCAACGGGCCCGAAGTACGGAATATTCAAACTCTCGAACATCTGGCTGGCCGGAAGTGCCATCCTGATACCTTTCTTAATCCGCTCAATCGCCTCCTCGACACTCTTACCTAACGGCAGGTGCTCCAGAATATTTTTGGTCGTCTTGCGCAAATCATCGTAGGTGTGGCTAAGCCGCACCTTTGAAAAATACTTGGCCATCGCCCCTACGGTGACATCTATCGCCATCGAGTTGTCGTTGAGCACGATAAGCATTTGCCGCTTGACTAAGCCGAGATTATTGAGGGCCTCGAAAGATGCACCGTTAACAATACTGGCGTCACCGACAACCGCCACGACCCTGTTGTCTTTGTCCTGCTGTTTCTGCCCCAGCGCCATACCGATTGCCGTTGCTATTGATGTTCCAGCGTGCCCGACCGAGAACTGGTCATATTCGCTTTCTGCAGGATTGGGAAAGCCGCTTATCCCCTCGGCCAGCCGAAGGTCCTTGAACTTCTCTTTCCTGCCCGTGATTATTTTATGCGCATAGCATTGATGACCGACGTCCCACAGCAGCTTGTCATGTTTGAAATCGAACACGTAATGCATCGCCAGTGTCAGTTCCACCACGCCCAGGTTGCTCGCCAGATGCCCGCCCGTCTTACTCACCGAGCCGAGAATAAACCTTCGTATCTCCTCGGCCAGCTTCTTAAGCTCGGGTACCGACAGATTCTTTACGTCCGCCGGGCTGTTGACCTCGTTTAGAAACTCCAGCTTTTTGTCCCATTGTTGCATAATATCATTCTGCCCTTTTCAATCAGGTTTCCAGCGGCGTAATAATTCACCCGTTACGTGTTCTCTTATAGCTCGATCCTTGACCCTCGATCCTCGTCGAGGATAATTGCAATCAATTGTGCTGGTAACGACGATGAAAACTCAGTATTTTTCAAGGATATTTTAAGCTTCGTTAGTCTAACATCTTAACTCGAAAATTACCATTAAAAAAACACTATTACTTACCGGATACATTCACGCCGTCAGATAGTGCACTTTTTTCTCTCGGCTTCTCTCTTCATCCTGCTCCGCCTGCCTCGTCGTAGCTTTAGCGAAGACCAAGGCTGGTCGAGGGGAGTGTATCGAAGGACTCGAAAGGAGTGATCACGCGGTATCTAATTCCGTCATTCTGAGTCGAACGTAGTGGAGCGAAGAATCTCCAATTCCGGCAAAACTTGAGGAAAATAAAAATGGCGAGCGTCCCTCCACAAGCGCTCGCCTTATAATATACCGGCTGTTTATATTGCTAACACATCATCGGCAGAAAATAACCCTGTCTTCTTTTCTACCTGTTTCTTTCTCTATTTCTTCTGCTTAACCGTCTCGCATTCGTTCTGGAGATTGGAACGATCTAAAGCCCGCAGTACAAGCCTTTCAAACTTTCCCCCGTGTTTCCACAGCGGCTTAGAAATTAACTTGAAAATTTCTCTCTGTTCGGCCGCGTTCTGTAGTTCGGTATCCAGCTCATATCCCGTGAGTACCATACCGATGATATTGGGATATACTTTTCTGGCGGCTCTAATAAGTTCTAATCCGGACATCTCAGGCATACACATATCGGTTACGATTACGTGCACTTTTTCTTTCCGGAGGATTTCAAGTGCTTCTTTACTGCTCTTGGTGAAAAGTTTATTGTATGACTCATCCAGGAGTCCTCTTTCTAAAGAGCGTAGGATTGGCTCGTCATCGTCCACAAATAATACGGTCCTCTTTTCCGCCATTTGCTTTTCCCTGAGCATTGTTGACATCTTTACTGCTAATCGAAACTTTTCTTATGCATTTATATTATCATGTCGCACTATGACAATTTTATCGACCGGATATAACGCTGAATCTATCTTAAATTTTCTCCTAAAAGCGATTTCAAAACTGCTTTCACCGCGGAAATTGAGTTTTGAAATCGCTTCTAAGCATATGCCCGTTCTTTCTCGGTCATAATGTCTTTTGCCACAAGCATCAGGCATCTCCTTTCTTGGTCAACCTGTCTTGTTCGATATAAAAAGAGCGAGGTAGTGGTTCCGGCTGGGGGGGGTACCGGTTGACCACTTTACCTCGCCGAGGACTAAGGGAAATAAACTGAACTTTTCATATTAATATTCCGGTACGCTCAGACGGCAATCCAACCAAATTATGGGACTGAAATGGTACCTGAACGCCCTTTCTACTGATACTTTGCATTAAAATTACCTTTTTCTACCTCATATACGCTTCCTAAGGTGGTTCGGAAGGAGTTTAACGTAGCTTTTTCAGAATCCGAGATTTCTATGCTCAAGTCATAGTTTATCTCTTTCCCCATCATAGGAAAATATACTTAACTTCTCATAACTATCAATCAATCGACATGTTTGGATGGCAACTTTATCCATTCGCTAATAATATGGTAGGTTTTAGGAGGCCCATACCAGGGATTATCCTGCTCTCTTTTTCGCTCGGATGGGATAGTGAGTGTAAAAAGAAGCTAAAACTGCTCTTTTCTTCCTGATTTGACGTAAAATCCATCGACCCTGCCTCAGATGCACTTCGGCTTGAATTTGGCCACTGTAGTGGTTTAGCATCGCCGGGCAAGAGCCGTTAGAAGAGGATATATCAAAGATTCGCGTGGTCTGGACCGACAGGCAATACATTATCATAGCTGTCGTCGGCATTGATTGTACCGGTGGTTTCGTCATATTCCCAGCCACCGCCGTCATTTCCGATGTTTCCATCGTTATCCAGAGTGGCATCGTTATTGAACTGATTTAACGCAATCTTCTGCATATAAGGACCATAATCAGTACCAACAGCACCGGTAATATCGGTCTGGGCTGTCATTTGCGCTGTAAATGCGGCAAAAGTAGGTGGAACATCGTTGTGCTGAACTTTGTACAGCTCAATTTGTGAACGCAGCGTTTGAAGATCAGTACACAGGCTTGAAAACTTGGCTTCGGTACTGGCTTCTGTGAACTGAGGAATTACGATAGCTGCCAAAATGCCTAGGATGACCACAACAATCAGAATTTCAACTAATGTAAAACCGCTTTTTTTAGCTTTCATTTTTTGCTCTTTCCCATTAATAAATTCTATTTCCAAATCGAATAAGGCTATAAATATCCTTACAAAATATAAGAAATAAAACCTGTTCTGCCAAATCTGCTCCTGTGAAAAACACCTAATAGGCCATTTAAACGACAAATTCGTCTTGGGGAGCATTCATAACATGCTAAAAATGTTTCTTTCGGAAAATCTGTTACATCAGGTATAACAGATGGCACTTAGATACAGTCCTATTTTATATTCCAGGGAGGGAAGTCTTGTGCCAGGGATGGATGTCGTTAAGCCCCTGTTTTGTTTTATCCACACTCCTTCGAGGCAGGGGCTTTTATATTCTTGTTTTTACGCTGCTATTCTACCGCTTAACCGTCTCGTGTCCATTTTGGAGGTTGTACTGATCAACCGCTTGCTGGATAAGCTTCTCGAAGTTTTCCTTGAGTTTCCAGGGCTTAGGAATTAGCATGAAAATTTCTCCCTGTTCGACTGCGGTCTTTAGAGCGGCCTCATCCCCATACCCGGAGAGTACCATCATGATGATGTGCGGATATTCTTGTTTGATGATTTTAATAAACTCGAGTCCGGACATCTCAGGCATGCGCAGATCCGTTACGATTACATGCACCTCTTCTTGCTTTAGGATTTCAAGTGCTTCTTGGCAACTCTTCGTGAAAAGCTTATTGTATGGCACATCCAGGAGGCCTCTTTCTAAGGAGCGTAGGATTGCTTCGTCATCGTCCACGAATAATACGGTCTTCATTTCTATTATTTTCAATTTTCTGAACATTTTTAACGTCTTTCATACTAATCGAAATTTTGCTTAATACATTTATTTGATCATGTAACACCACGACGATTTTATCGGCCAGATGTAGCGCCGAATCCATCTTAAAATTGCTATTAA
>CBDURK010000099.1:0-9154 GCA_965369645.1 uncultured bacterium
ATGAATCGAGAGCCGTCGGTATTGTCCTGGGGACTCCTTACGGAGAACAATAGATGGTTGAAGTAGTGTTTGGCATCTTTGGGGTCGCCGGGGATTTGGCCGAACTTAGCGATGTCCGCGAGGGAGATTATCAAATCCCGTCTGCCGGTTTCAAGGTCGGTACGGAAAATGCCTGTATCTTTCGGTGCCAACTCATCGGTGTATGGGTCCGGCAGGCCTGCGTAGCCGTAGCCGGGGCGCATATCCTGAACACGGCGAAAGTCCGGCGCGACAGCCGTCCGTCCATCGGGGCTGATAGTATAAATCGGATACGGCAGTGTTCGTTTTTCGCCGGTGAAGACGTTGAGTATATGGCAGACAAACCGGTCGAGCTGCCGGTCGTTCCAGATGATTTTGTTTTTCGAGCCTGGCAGCCATTGGAGCATACAGCCCTGCTGCCAGCACCACGAACGGCTTTCGCCCAGCTCTATCCAGCGGTCATTGTTTTTTAAGTCCACCATCCCGATTTTGATAATGTCGTCCGGTTTTGGGCTGCGGTGCTCGAAGTCAACTTCCATTGCGAGCGCATATCGGCAGGACGGGTCGAACTGTAGCTTATCGTAGTAACTGAACCAGTGGAATTTCGGCCCGCGAGTGATAGCCCGGACGGTGGGTAATTTCGATGAAGCATTTCCGACGGCTATGTGAGGGAAACCTGCCAGCGTTAGCGTGCCGCCAGCGGTATATTGCAGAAATGTGCGTCGAGTAAGTTTGGATGTATACATATTGCTTCCTTAACGTTTGGCTGCATGAATTAGTTCATAAGCGATTGAAACCATCTTGGTCTGTCGGGCTTGTCGGGTGAAGTGAGCAACTCGCGCCAGGCCTCGTCGGTGAGCCGGTCGCTCATCGGGTGCTTAAACTCGTAATATGAGAGTACAGGGCCTGCGGCCAGGAAAATCGAGCCATCTGGAGATGGGCAGGCCACGATAATCAGGTCAACTTTCCCTACGGCCTCCTCGACGACCAAACCTTCGAAGGAGTAGGTGTGAACATCGGCTATGAGTGTTGTCTTGAGGCCTTTTTCCTCGACTCCGAGGACAGCTCCTTCAAGGATTTGGGCAAAGTCTTTGATATATTCATAGTCGTCCCCAGAGAGGGCTTGGTCCGTCAGCTCTTTGTTTGCTATTGCTATTAATCTATTGAGGATGGTTTCGAGGTTTATCAGCCTTTCTGTCGCCTGGGTTGAGAGTGCGTCAAGGTCGCTGAGGCCCAGTCTTGTCATCTGAGTTAGTGCCAGCAGTCTGCCATAGAATTCCGGCACAGGCTCGACATAGCCAGTAACAACAGGTGGGATGCTGGTTCTTCCGGGTGTGTAGCTCTGCTTGGCATAGAGGATGGTGTCGTGGCGCAGCTCGGTCCAGGATGCAAGAGCGGCGTTAAGCTCTTTTTCCTGCCAGGCCTGTGTCCGCATGAAGTTGGGGTATCCTTCGCCGAAGTCCTCTATGAGCGCACGAAGTGAATACAGCCAGCTCCAGTAAAGGTTGCGGTTCCAATCGGCCAGGTCAAAAGCATCAAACTGGTCTTTAAGCTCATTGAAGCGCAGCCAATAGTCAATATAGTCTGTGTCACCTTCTTCGATGAGAATCGCCTTGGCGCGGTCCGAGCCTAAAATGGCCATAACATCCAGCCCGCGCGGATAACTTCGGTCGCCCAGAACTCCATAGGTGAAGGGTTTGGGTTCGGCATTGCCGGTATATTCGAGCACTTCAGGGAAGACGAGGTTCTGGAACATATATGAATCCGGTATGAATCGCTGACCCATAAATCGCATACCCTTGGTCTTATCGAGTACTTCATTGAGCGACTCGGGCGTAACGGGCGGAACTACCCATATATCGCCGGTACCGCCGTATATTTGTGGCGAGCGCAGAAGAGACAACTCAGTCTTCAGATGAAAGAAAATATCTTGGTTTTCCAGGATGGCTGGTTCGAAGTCGCTTCCAAATATCCTGTCTAAGGTATCGAGGTACTCATATGGTGTAAGGTCGTCAGACAAGCCTACGTAAAAGGCTGTTACTGTGTATAATCTGTCCCAGACTTCGAGGGCGGTGCGCTGGCCAACATCGATATTCTCGATAGATTTTGCCAGCAGTACGGCCTGAAGTGTCTGAATTTTCGCATCCTCAATACTGATAAGAGCTTCGCCCAATGGCCCCCAGTTTTCGGCTCCTTTTAAGAGGAACGCCATCCGGCCATACCACATTAACGTTCGGAAATATCGCTTAAGCTGCTCACTTCGGGTGTAATGGCCCCGAGGCTTATATTGTGAGTAGTCTTCCTTATATATAAAGATGTCGCTTTCGGCAAAACCTGCGTGGGCGTCAATTTTAGCTAATTCGCCTGTGACAAGGTCGGCTACGAATTGTGGTACCTGGGCATTTGGGTCGATAAGCTTTTTCGCTACAGCGAGGTAAGCGACATTGCGCCTTGCCGCTTCTTTGAGATCGCCGGTATATTGTTCGTGCAGGCCCAGAGCATCATCCAGCAGGGCAGTTGTCAGGTCTCTTATATCTATAATAAACTCGCGTTCTTCTATTTCTTTTAATGTTTCATCGAACTGGATATGGTAAAGATGCAGAAGCGTGTCGGCTGTAACGAACAAGGGTACTTCCCTTTCGCGCAGATACTCATACGGTTTTACAATGTCATCGCGGTTGGGGTCGAACCATCCAAAGTCATGTTCGATGACGGCGAAGCCATTTTGTTCGAGCAGCGGGGCGACGTTTTTGAGCTTAAGCATCGAATCCATATTGGTGTAGTTTTTAATGGCAGCCAGGTCGAGCGGGAGGGTATATCCGGGAGCATTCGGCTCTATGGTATTTTCAAATGGTAAGTAGTATTTGCTTAATCCCGGCTTATTAGGCTCTTGGTCATGGGATTTGAGCCAATTATCTGCGAAAAGGCTAAAGTCGTTTGTATCCACGACGCCGTCTCTGTTCAGGTCGGCACCTTCGCAGAAGTCCGGTTCGGAGCAGCCGGTTTCGAGCCAGTGCGAAAGTAATATGACAAAATCGTCAATATCAATATTATTATCTCCGTCGAGGTCGCCCCGGGTGTAAACTGAGATGGTATTGTATTCAATACACCCGTTGCCCTGCATGCAGATTGAAGCGCAGGAATCATTAAGAATGCCTCGGACACGGACGTGGTCACCGACCTTAAACTTGTCGAGGTTGTTCAATAGATACAAACCACCTGTATCAGCTTGAAAAAGTACACATTCAACTGCCTGTACGAGCACGCCGCAGTCATCGAAATAGGCGGAGGGTGTATCATCAGTGCCGTTGCTCAATGGCTGGATATCTCCATGTATATCTTCCGGGGGTATTGCGGCCGATGTAAATCCCGGGCTAATTGAGCTTAGTTTCCAGCCTGATTGGTTTGGTACGGCGGCATTAGAGGACGTTAGGGTAACCACGGTAAGTATTATATATAAAATAGTAGTTGGCATTTTCATTTGAAAAGCCCTCCAGCAAAATCAATATATATTTTGATTTTACCAAAAAAACAGTACGAATTCAAGCCAAAGGATATTTGGTTTGTCATTTTTCAGATGTGATACGGCGTATTCGCTTTTCCGTGCCTTTAGCTTTAGGCTTTGCCTCTAAAGGTGGGCTTGTTTTAATGCCGATGAGATGATATTAAAGCGGATGGTTAGTGATGTTTAGCGATGGTTTGCGAACTTTCCATATTTTGCAGTAAAACGCGATTATCAAATGGTTAACGAACGTTCAATGCCTGTGCCAAGAGGTACGAGCATCGAGCAGAGAGATAGATCCTCAATGCAAAGACAATCTGTAAGGAAATTCAAGATTCAAGGATCGAAATTCGAACCGGTAAAGCCGGCTTGCGAACAAGAACCATCAATGGCTGATATTCAGACCATTCCTTTGCACAGGGATGTCAGAAACTTTCTCAATTACCTGACTGTTGAAGCGGGCCTGTCCGAGAATACGGTTTTAGCTTATGGCCGTGACCTGAAGAGCTTTCTGAAATACTGCAAGTCCAATAATGTCGGCGAAATAAGGAGATTAGAGCACGTCTTTATCCAGGATTATCTGAGAAAACTCAGTCAGGAGCAGAAAAGTGAAAGCTCGATTAAGCGTTCTCTGGTTGCTATAAGAATGTTACTGCGGTTCGGCAAGCTAACCGGTCTTCTCGAAGATGACCTGACTTCGTTCCTTGAAAGCCCGAAGGTATGGCAGAAGCTGCCGAGTATTTGCAGTAAACGGCAGGTTATCGAGCTTTTGAATACTCCAAGCCCGGAAGAGCCTTTTTACTTTCGTGATAAGGCCATGCTTGAGCTGCTCTATGCTACCGGCGTACGTGCAAGCGAGATAGCGGGGCTGAAAACGTCGGATTTTAACTTTAATATAGGGTACCTTCGCTGTCTTGGCAAAGGCAATAGAGAACGTGTGGTTCCAATCGGTAAAGTAGCCATCGCTGCAACAAATGAATATCTGACTAACCTTCGTCCGAGTCTGGTCAAGCCTTTCAGTGGCAATTTTCTGCTGCTGTCTCGAACAGGCAGGCCAATGAGCCGTATTGAGATTTGGAGACTGGTTAAGAAATACGCGGTTCGTGCAGGTATGCCCGGAAATGTAACTGTACATACTTTAAGGCATTGCTTCGCGACGCATCTGTTGGCAGGTGGCGCCGATTTGCGAAGCATACAGGAGATGCTCGGACATGTTGATATAGCTACTACTCAGATATATACACACGTTGACCATGAAAGATTAAGAAAAATTCACAGAAAATTTCATCCGAGACCGTAATTTATTATTGAATTATTAATTATCAATTGACTCGGATGTTGTTTGCAGGTTATTATATGATAGTTAAGTTGATGGGTAGTGGATTCCTCAAGGTCATCCGAATGAGCACGAAGAGGTTATATCTGATAATATTGATATTGGCGATAGGATGCCAGCAGGCTGGCATTACTGCAAACGATGCGGCCTTTGCGGCTAATACAATAAACGGAGCCTCTGCAAAGGCCAAGCCTGACGAGCAATTGGAATTTGTTAAGAATGCCCTGCTCAATGACCCGAACGAACAGATGCGTATAAAAGCTGCAACTGTGATGTTGGATAGTGAAAATCCCGTAGCCAGGAAGGTTCTGCTTGATGCGCTGAAAGATGCTAAAAACAGTCCGGCGCGTATTGCTGTTTGCAAGGCTTTTATTAAGGCCAGGTTGTCAAAGGAAGAAATAAAAAATACGGACGATTTTATCCAGCCGCTGCTTGGTGTTTTTTCCACCGAAAATCCGGAAGAGTCCCAGTTGGCTGCCGAAGCGATGCTGATTTTTGGGTACGACAAAATTGGTACATCCCTCGAAAGTATAACAACAGATGGCTCGAAGCCGGTCAAAATGAGAATAAATGCCATAAATGCCCTGAAACTTCGACCGGATATGGGGGCAACTATCAGCCTTATAAGATTAGTTGACGACTCAGACAAACAGGTATCTGCCGAGGCGGAAAAAGCCCTGCGATCCCTGGGCATACCGGTCGGCGAAAGCCCGTACGAACGCTGGCAAAACATCAATGAGCTTCGAGGTAAAGGCAGAGATGAATTCCTGCGAGACTGGCTTATTCGGCAGGAAGCCGAGATGCGCAATTTGAGAAGAGAAGTGAAATCATTGCAGGATAAATATTTATTGGCTTTGGACAGGGAATACGACGGCATCAGTGATGATGCTGTCAGAGGTAAATTTTTAAAGGAGCATTTGAGTAGTTCGGAAGCCAGAGTCAAATTGTTGGCACTGGATAAGGTTTATAAATGGCAATTTGCTTCCGGGAAGCCGAAATTGCCGGCGGAACTGGAACCGATTTTGTTAAAACTGATTTCAGACCCGGACAAAGACGTTAAGAAAAAGACTCTCGGTTTGCAGATTTTAGGAAGGTTGGATTCCGCGGAACCGCTTTTGGCTCAGCTTGAATCCGAGTCTGATGACCAGGTCAAGATAGAATTATTGGATGCGCTTGGAAGAGCGTGTTCCAATGCTCTTTTGGTTAAACCTGCCAAGATTACACTGGAAATAAGAAAACAGGCGCTGGAGTATGCCGTGAAGTTTCTTTCTGAAAAGGATACAGGGAAAGCCCGAAAGGGAGCAGAAGTTTTACGAAAGCTGCTTAAACCGAATGGATTAAAGGAGGAGGACCTTGAGGGGTATCTTGGTTTGCTTGTTAAAAGGTATAACCAACAAAAGGAACAACCCGATAGTGTGTTATGTGGAGAGCTGCTCAGCGCGATGGCGGACTTATGCAGCGCAAAAGGCAGCGCCGCCAAGGCCATAGCTGTTAAACTTTTTAAGCCTTTATTTCTTGAAGCTCTGAGCGACGAAACAGATTTTGTCCGGGAAACGGCTGTGGATGGTCTTATCTATATCGACAAAGCGGTTGCTCTTAAAATATTGAGGAAATATGTCGATGATCCCAGCGAGATACTGAGGAAAAAAATAATAGACGTTGCTGGAGAAGTTGGCGGCAAAGAAGATTTAGCGTGGCTGGTGGAAAAAATAGGTTCGAACTCCGAAAGTGGGCCGGCCTGGCAGGCGATGCTTAAGATATTCGACGGTTCAGATTCGGCTACCCTCAAAGAGTGGATGGAAAAATTTACTTCCCAGGAAAGTAAAACCAAGTTGCTCGATGATCAAAAAATCGCTTTTTTTAAGAAAGCAGAGGCAAAGGCCGCGGGCGAAACAAAAATGCTCGAAACTGTTAGAAAGAAACTGTCTGAGCTTTATGATAAAACAGGTCAGTTTGAGCGAGCGGCTGAGTATTTAAACATGCTTTATAAAGCAGCTCCAACCGCCAGCGAAAAAGAGGTAATCCTGCCGAAATTATTGGATGCCTACCTGAGAGGCTCGAAAGTAGAGCTTGCAGCCGAACTGGTGGGAGAATGTTTGGTAAAGAAAGATTTAGGCAATGCTGTTTTGGTCTCAATTGATGATTATTTGAGCAAACCCTCCGGGGCAGATCCCAACATAGTTATTAAGGCACTGAGCGGCGTGAAGCTTTCCGAGGCCAGGCCAAATTGGGAAAAGTGGCTGAAAGGCTGGACAGAACGTCTTAGTAAAAGTGAAGAGGCGGAAAAGTCGAAAGAAGCAGCTAAAGCCAAGAAGGCATAATAGCATAGCAATTCAGTTTTTATTCCGATACTGTCAATTTCGGGGGAATTAACAGCACTTGCTCTCCGGCTTCCATGCCGCTGATAATATGTACATAGGTGTCGTTGAACGAACCGGTTTGTACCTGACGCTGTTTGGGACCCTGCATGGTTGCGACATAGCAGACTTTTTTCCCCTCGCGATTGGCTACAACCTGAATAGGTACAATTAAAACGTTCTTCAACTGTTCAATAAGAACCTCGACTTTTGCAAGACATTCCCGGTTTCAGGATATCATACGCGCCATCTATTATGATTTGTGTAGTATAAACCTTAACGCTTGGATCGAACCAGCCGTGGGGCGGATCAGGCAAAGAGGCAACCTTGAGCACCTTGCCATCAAGCGGTATATCCGGGTAGGCTTCTACGGTAATTGTCGCTTTTTGACATCCCGGATTTTATTGTAAGTTAATGGATTCCGGCTGTACTTCTTGTAAGGAATTAGCGTTTTATCTATGGGAAACATTGTGGGCTGCGGCGGTGTTGCGAGGGGATTTGGATGTGAATATTTGAAAAAAATGAAATATTTTTAATTTTTTTCATTTTTTTTCATTTTTTATGTTTGCAGTTCCGCTGCCATTTCGATAGATTACGTAGTTTACATTAACATACTATTTGTATAGGAATGGATTCCTGCGCTATCAGTATATATAAATAAGACAGGAACAAAGGGATATTGTTTATATTTTTCGGCTTTGAGCCGGGCAAAAAAGTAGTTTCTTATTTGATTCGCCGAGTGAAAAATCGGTGATTCGAATATTGCTGCTGTAGCTCAGTGGTAGAGCGCGTCCTTGGTAAGGACGAGGTCATGGGTTCAAGCCCCATCAGCAGCTAAATGCAAGTAGATCAAGCCGAGATGGCGGCTCAGGGCTGCCGAGGTGGCTGTGTGTTTAAGCCATTCGGTGTGCCGGATGTAAGGCGATCTTGGTTATGAGTTAATTATAATCGCAATTTAAGATTTGAAATCGAGGACAAGAAACAATTAGATGCTAACACAGCAAATTGGAGGTTTATACTAAGATGGCTAAGGCGGTATTTGAAAGAACAAAACCACATATCAATATTGGGACCATCGGCCATATTGATCACGGCAAGACGACGCTAACGGCTGCAATCACCATGCGATTGGCGCACAAGTCGGGTAGCGGCAATATCAAGAGATTCGAAGACATTGACAATGCCCCGGAAGAAAGGGAGCGCGGCGTTACTATCAATACCGCACATGTGGAGTACGAGACGGAAAACCGTCATTACGCCCACGTGGACTGCCCGGGCCACGCCGACTATATCAAGAACATGATTACCGGAGCTGCCCAGATGGACGGCGCCATTTTGCTGGTGGCCGCCGGCGACGGTCCCATGCCTCAGACTCGCGAGCACATCCTGCTTGCGCGTCAGGTCAATGTGCCCAAGATCGTGGTTTTCCTGAACAAGGTCGATCAGGTGGACGATCCTGAGTTGATCGATCTGGTGGAATTGGAGACCAGAGACTTGCTGAACAAGTACGAGTTCCCCGGCGACGATATTCCTATTATCAGGGGCTCGGCTTTGGGTGCGATGGAGTGCGAAGGTAAAGATGACGAGGCCTGTGCCTGCATAGACGAGTTGATGCAGGCAGTCGACGATTATTTTCCGATCCCTGAGCGTGAGATCGACAAGCCGTTCCTTATGCCGATCGAGGACGTATTCAGCATCAAGGGCCGCGGCACAGTCGGCACGGGCCGGATCGAACGCGGCAAAGTCCATACCGGCGATACGGTCGAAGTCGTCGGGCTTGCAGATGAAACACGCAAGACCGTTGTAACAGGGGTGGAAATGTTCAACAAGACGCTCGATGACGGTCAGGCCGGCGATAACGTTGGTTTGCTCCTGCGTGGAGTGGAAAAGAAAGAACTCGAACGTGGACAGGTTGTCGCGGCGCCGGGCAGTATTACCCCG
>CBDURK010000100.1:0-9119 GCA_965369645.1 uncultured bacterium
AATACCCGCCTTCACTTCGATGGGTTTTTCATACTTCGAAAATTAGATAAGGAGAAATTAATGAAAAAAAGAGTTTTGTTTACTGTCGTGCTATCTTTACTTGTGGCAAATATGGCACAGGCAGAAGAAGGCGAATTGGGAGTTACTCTCGATTTAACTTACATGAGTAAGTGGGTGACAAAAGGTTCCTACGGTTACGGTCAACATGGCGGGCTTTTCAAAACCATCGACCTCGACTTCTACGGTACAGGTTTTGGCCTGAAAGTTACTCACCGAAACGCCACATCAAGCGGTCATGTTGACAGCCAGAGGTTCGATTACAGACCATATTATAAAAGTATGATTTTCGAAGGTGAACCTTATGCTACAAACTATAATCTCAGCGTTGGATACGAACACTACACCGGCCTGGCCCACAACGTAGCCAATACTACATACGAGTGGATATTTGCCTTTTCCTGGCCGAATATTATCCCAGAAGGTATCGTCCCTACCTATAAAGCTCATTATGAATACCCCGCCGGCAGCGGCTATACTTTTAATTATATTACAGGCTGGGTGCATCGCTTTGGTCTTGGCTATGACCTGGATGTAATTGAACTACCGGCCCCGCTCCATATATCCGGAGAAGTCGCTTATCATGATGGCCTTTACGGACGTACCAGAGATCACGACTGGTCATATGCTTGCTTTGGTCTTTCAACGAAATTTAATTTAACTGACAATATAGCTTTTGTCCCGGGTGTTTACTATCAGATAACAATGGATAAATCGATCAATCCCGACAAAGACTTAACATATTGCAGTTTGAGCATGAAATACAAATTCTAAAAATATTTTCAAAGAAACAATAATCCTCAGTTTTCAAAGGAGAAAGTTATGGCACAAGAAAAAGGTTTTAACTCTCTAATGACAGAGAATCGGACATTTCCCCCGCCGGCATCCGTTAAGGATAATGCTCATATTGACAACGCCGAGCAATTTCAGCAGATGTGGGAAAAATCAATTAACGAACCGGACGCGTTCTGGCTGGAACAGGCAAAAACTCTCTCTTGGTTTAAGGAACCTACGAAAAGCCTTCGCTATACGTGGGACACGAAAAGTCGTAAAATCGAGCATACGTGGTTTGCCGACGGCCAACTGAACGTTTCCTATAACTGCCTCGACAGGCATCTGGGAACGTCAACCGAGAACAAGACCGCACTGATCTGGCAGGGTGAAGACGAAGACAATGTTAAGAAATTCACTTACAAAGAACTGCATAAAGACGTTTGTAAATTCGCCAATGTTCTCAAATCAAAAGGCATAAAAAAAGGTGACCGTGTGGCCATTTACATGCCGATGGTTCCCGAACTTCCCGTTGCCATGCTCGCATGTGCACGCATCGGCGCTATTCACTCGATCATCTTCGGCGGATTCAGCGCCGAAGCCATCGAAGGCCGCATCAATGATTCCGACTGCAAAATGCTTATTACCTCGAATGTCTCACTGCGGGCCGGCAAGCACATCAAGCTCAAGGATATCGCCGACGGTGCTCTGGAAAAAACACCTACAATTGAAAATGTTATTGTCACTAAAGTCAATGACGAACCCTGCAATATGAAAGACGGCAGGGACCTGTGGTACCACGACGAGATGGCTAACGCGTCCGAACAATGTGATGCCGAACCTATGGATGCCGAGGACCCCCTGTTCATCCTTTACACATCAGGCTCGACCGGTAAGCCCAAGGGTGTCGTCCATACGACAGGCGGATACCTTTTGCACACTACCATCACACATAAACTCATATTTAATATTCACGAAGACGATATTTACTGGTGCACCGCCGACATTGGCTGGGTAACCGGACACAGCTACATCGTCTATGGCCCACTCGCAAACGGCAGCACATCATTGATGTTTGAGGGAGTTCCTACCTATCCGGACGCAGGACGCTTCTGGCACCTTTGTGACAAATTCGGCGTTACTGTTTTCTATACCGCCCCCACAGCCATCCGGGCCCTTATGCGGCTCGGCGATGAATGGCCCGCCAAATATAAACTCGATACTCTCAGAATTCTCGGCTCGGTCGGTGAACCGATAAATCCCGAAGCATGGATGTGGTACTACGAAAAAATCGGCCGTAACAAATGCCCGATAGTAGATACATGGTGGCAGACAGAGACCGGTGGATTTATGATCACACCACTGCCGGGTGCCCATACATTAAAGCCAGGCAGCGCTTCTCGGCCATTCTTCGGTGTTGACGCTGTTGTTCTCCGTGACGACGGCAGCCAATGCGATGTTAACGAAGGCGGCAAACTGTGTATCCGCAAACCCTGGCCCGGAATGATGCGCACGATGTGGGGCGACCATGACAGGTTTGTCGATACATACTTCACAATGTACGACAATATATATTTCGCCGGCGATGGTTGCCGCATTGACGCCGACGGAGATTACTGGCTAATGGGCAGGATCGATGATGTCGTCAATGTCTCCGGCCACCGTATCGGGACCGCAGAGGTTGAAAGCGCTCTGGTCAGTCATCCAAAAGTTGCAGAAGCCGCCGTTACACCAATGCCTCATGAGATTAAAGGCCAGACACTGTACGCCTTCGTTACAGTTATAGGCGGTGTCGAGGAAAACGATGAGCTAAAGAAGGAACTTATCAAGCACGTGCGAAAGGAAATCGGCCCCATCGCTACACCTGAAGCCATCCAATTTGCACCCTCCCTTCCGAAGACCCGCTCCGGCAAAATTATGCGGCGAATACTGCGAAAAATAGCCGAAAAGAACACAGACAATCTTGGAGATATTACCACACTCGCCGATCCAAGCGTAGTCGAAGCATTAATTAAAGGCCGGGGTGAATAATTTCACCCGTACTAACAGATACCAAACAAACCGGACGTGTGTTTTAGACATACGTCCGGTCTATTATCAAGTAAAGGAACCACAATTATGAGTGAAGAAATAACGGCTAAGCCTGAAACTCAAAATCATGGCTGGCGTATTGCGTTTGCGGGGATGGGCATTAATCTCGCTCTCGGTATTCTATACACATGGAGCGTTATCAGTAAGCGTGTGCCCGAAGAGTGGGGCTGGAATGAGGACGACAAGTCCCTGCCATATATGCTTGCCTGCCTGATATTTTCACTAATTATGGTCCCTGCCGGAAGATTGCAGGACAAATACAGCCCGCGCCTTGTAGCCACAATCGGCGGAGTATTAGTGGGCCTCGGTTTTATAATCGCCAGCATGACAACATCCCCCCTCGCTTTTGCGATCGGATTTGGTGTACTTGCCGGTGCGGGCATCGGATTCGGTTATGCCTCAGCAACACCGCCGGCCATAAAATGGTTTCCAGCAGCCAAGACAGGCCTTATCGCCGGAATTGTAGTTTCAGGCTTTGGCCTGGCTTCGGTATATGCCGCCCCACTGACAACGGCCCTCATAATTAATCTTAGTTTTCAAACAGCAATACTCTTGTTGGGTATAGCGTTTCTGGTTGTCGTAGTCGGTCTTGCACAGATATTAAAACCACCACCAGCCGGTTATATTCCACCTGGTTCCATACCGGCAAATTCAGATGCCAAAGCTATCAATAAGAAAGAAGATTTTCTTCCTAAAGAAATGCTTACTACCTGGCAATTTTATGTCATTTGGTTCATGTATGTATGTGGAGCAGGAGCTGGTCTTATGGTAATCTCAAAGCTTGCCGCAATTGCAGACAAGCAGGTCGGAATAACCATGGGATTTGTCCTTGTAGCAGTACTTGCCATCGGCAACGGCGGTGGACGAATACTTGCCGGTTTGCTCAGCGATAAAATTGGTCGCAAGACAACTATGTTTATATGCTTTCTCTTTCAGGCGTTTCTGATATTTCTATTATCAAGAGCAAATAGTGAAAACGCCCTTGGGACAATACCCATGATGGCAATTATCTCAGCCTTAATCGGCGCAAACTACGGGGCCAACCTAACGCTTTTCCCTTCTATCACCAAAGATTTTTATGGCCTGAAGAATTTTGGAATGAACTATGGACTGGTATTTACAGCCTGGGGTGTCGGCGGTTTTATGCTGGCAAAACTCGCCGGAACAATGTATGTCAAGTATCAAACCTTTGAAATCGCCTATTATGGTGCTTCGGGTCTGTTGATACTCGCTGCGATAATTACATTATTCATCAAAGCACCACACCACATAATCGAAACTGACGAAGTATAAATTGGCAAAATAATTCTGATAAACACCAAAGGCCTGAATATTTTTTGTTCAGGCCTTTTTTATGTCCAGACAGCAATTAAAGTTTGTGAATTGGAAATATATTTGCCTTAATTGCTGCTATCGTTGCCTCGATAGCCGGCACTACCATTTCACGCTGTGTCTGGCTAACCGCCAAAGCCCTATCCCGCAAGCCCCCCTGCCAGTCCGTGCTTTCGAGCATAACACCACCGACGCCATGATGCATATCATGGTCGCTCTCAGCTCCGGAAAAGATACTCCATGCCAAAGCCCAAGCCCTTACGGTATTTTCGATATTGTAGCCGCCACCTCCAGTAGCAACCATTGGTTTATCAAAACTTAACAGATGCTTGATAACTTCAGCGTAAGCATTGTTCGTAAGACATAGATGTGCAAGCGGGTCACCGGCAAGGGCATCAGTTCCCAACTCAAAAACGACCACATCAGGATTGTATGCGCCAATTAGCGGCAGAGCTATGGCCTCGAATGCCTTCATATATACTTCATCATAAGTGCCAACCGGAAGAGGAACATTTACACAGTAGCCCTTACCCTCTCCTTTACCGATTTCTTCGGCGGGTCCTGTTCCGGGAAACAGCGTTTCCGGACTTTCATGAAATGATATTGTCATCACATCAGAGCGGCCATAGAATCCGTATGCGACGCCGTCGCCGTGATGAACATCCACATCAAGATACAAAACTCGCTTGCCTTTTTCAGCCAATACGATACATGCCAAAGCCACATCATTAATATAGCAAAAGCCGGACGCCCGTTCCGGCCCGGCGTGATGAAATCCGCCTGACGGATTAAACACCACCTCAGCAGAACCCGATAGAATCATTTTGGCACCGGTAAGTGTTCCTCCGGCGGCCAGAACTCCGTAGTCATACATCCCGGTAAAAACAGGGCAATCCCCTGTTCCTATTCCCATATTCAGTGCCTCGGTATCCCAATGACCCTTCGCGGCTGTTTTTAATGCGTGCAGATAACGGGCTGAGTGGAATTTTTTCAGCACAACTCTCTCGGCGGGAACCGGCGCCACCTCACTACAGTTGTCGCCAGAAAGCAGAGCCATAGAGTTTAGAATCGTTCTCACCTGGCCCGCCCTGCTCGTATTAAACGGACAATCAGCCGGATAGCTAAATTTCTCAAGCTCCGTTGAATAAATAAAAGCAGCTTTTTTTGTTCCCAAATTTACTCCTATTGTTCTCGCTTTGTCAAATCAAACGTAATGCCATAGGCGTAGCCGTCGAATTCAGTATTCACCTTGTAGCCGGAGTTATGAAAAATAGCAAGCATCGCTTCATTAGTCGGTAATACTTTTGCATAGAACTTTTTTACGCCGCGTTGTTTAGCTATTTGAGTGATGTAATCCAGAAGAAAAGTCCCCATTCCCTTTTGCTGCCATTCATCATGGACAAGAAAGGCTACTTCCGCCGCCTGTGTCTTAGGGTCAAGGAAATATTGAACAAGGGCAACGATTTCCTCGCCTGAAACATGGGGTATAACAGCAACAATGGCGATATCCTGCCGATAGTCGATATTGGTAAATCGCTGAATATCTCTATGAGGGAATACTACAGTGTGGGTCATATAGCGTGTTCGGACGGATTCTTCACTCAGCGAATACAGCATTTCCGAAAGTGCCGGCTCATCGGTAGGTTTAACAGGTCTGAAAAATATCTCCGTACCATCGCGTAGTGTTTCATATCGCTCCAACTCTTCAGGGTAAGCAACCTGGTCTTCGGCCAACTCTATCTGATCTTCATAAATATAGTTTTGAGCTTTTGCCGCCTGGATGAGCTCTTTCCGGAACTTAGGATGCGCGATATTAATTAAGTCCAGCACTCTTGTTCTGATACTTTTACCATGTAAATACGCAATACCATATTCGGTAACTACATAGTGAATATCTCCTCGCGTTGTAACTACACCGGCTCCTTCGGTCAGACACGGTACAATCCTCGAAACCTCTCCATCTTTCGCAGTAGATGGCATCGCAATTATAGCCTTGCCTCCCCTGCTTCTCGCAGCCCCGCGAATAAAATCAACCTGACCGCCAATTCCACTGTAAAATTTATAACCCAACGAATCCGAGCAGACCTGGCCTGTCAAATCTATTTCCAGTCCGACATTAATTCCAACCATTTTCTCATGCTGGCTGATGGTATAAATATCGTTGACATACTCCGTAGGAAAGAATTCAAAGAAGGGGTTATTGTCTATGTAATCGTATAGCCGCTGCGAGCCCATACAAAAGCTTGCAACTATTTTGCCGCGGTTGAGAGACTTTTTTGCACATGTGATTGCGCCGCACTCAATCAGCTCGATAATCCAATCGCTGAACATCTCAGTATGAACGCCAAGGTCTTTTTTGTCTTTTAGAAATTCAGCCAGTGCCTGAGGGATACGCCCAATACCACACTCAATAGTGCTGCCGTCTTCGACAAGCCTGGCGATATTTTGACCGATAAGGCGTAAAGTCTCATCTGATTCAGGTATGGCAACCTCGATTATGTCCTCGTCACAAGGAACTAACATGTCTATAGTATTGACATGAATAAAACTGTCGCCGAACGTCCGAGGCATACGGCTGTTGACCTGTGCAATAACATACCTGGCATTGGCAGCGGCAGATTTAACAATGTCCACAGAAACACCAAGACTACACAGCCCGTTTACATCGGGCTCCGTTACAGAAACCATAGCTACGTCGATAGGAATCCTTCCGGTCTCAAACTCACGCGGTATCTCAGACAGGAATATCGGCGTGTAATCTCCGAGGCCTTTATGTAAAGCATCCCGCACATTGTCAGCGATAAAAAAGCTGTTCATCTTGAACTTTTCGCGGAACTTCTCGTCGGCATACGGTGCAGCACCCATCGTCAAAAGATGTACGATATGAGCATCGTAAATGTGACTGGAATATTCAACCAAAGCGTTGACAAGATGCTGGGGCTGGCCACATCCGGTTCCTATAAATATACTGTTGCCGGACTTAATTAATTTCATAGCCACAGCAGCAGTACTTACCTTCTCTTTATATTTTTCTTTCCAGTTAAATTCCTGCATATTTATTTCTCTATACTCATTCTGGCATCGACAGCAATCGGCGTTGTGCCTTTGGGGCCAACAACATACGGATTTATATCCATCTCCTGAATCTGAGGAAATTCCGTAACCAATTGTGAAAGTCTTTGCAATCCTTCGGCTATTGCTTTTATATCCACACCTTCCTGGCCGCGTACACCCTTTAGCATTTGATATGTTTTTGTGTTAATCAGCATACGCTCGGCCTCGTCAGCCGTCAGGGGAGCTATATAAAATGAGACATCCTTGAGAACTTCCACCATTATCCCACCCATCCCAAACATCATCAATGGGCCAAAATGCGGGTCACGATGCATCCCAAGAATAACTTCTTTTCCACTCTTGCACATCTCCTGTACAAGAACACCAAGTATATTTGCTTCGGGCTGTTTTTTGGGTATTCGGTACATCATCAGATCAAAGGCGTCTTTAACTTCCTGCTCGCTATTGAGCCCGACTTTAACACCTCCAACATCCGATTTGTGCAATATATCAGGCGACCAAATCTTCAAAACAATGGGGAATCCCAACTGTTTCGCAATATTTGCCGCTTGCTCAGAAGTGGTGGCAATAGAGCCTTTCGGCGTAACAAAGCCGTATGCTTCAAGTATCTCCTTTGATTCAGTCTCTCCGATTTCACGAATGCCCTGCCGCAGATGCCTCTCAACAATACCTTCAACCTTACGGCGATTAACCGGAAACAGTTTTACGATTCGTTTCGGCCTGGATCGCCATCTTACATAATCAGTCATAACTTTAATTGTTGCTACGGCACTTTCGGGGCAATCTATTACAGGGATTTTTCCTTCTCGCAAGATTCTCGCACCATCTTCGATTTTGCCTGCCCCCAGGAAACAGGTAAAAATCGGCTTTGCAGGTTTTTCCCGATATATTTTAACAATCGCCTCAGCAGTACCCTCAGATTCAGTCATCGCCTGTGGAGTCAAAAGCACCAGAATTGTATCCACATTGGGATCATCAAGAACAACATCAATCGCAAACTCATACCGGTCAGCCAATGCATCTCCCAAAACATCGATAGGATTATATAAATTCGCAGCCGCCGGCAACTTAGATGCTAATTTACTTATCGTTTCATCGGTTAGTTTCGAAAAGCTAAGCCCCTCTCTCTCGATAGCATCAGCGGCCATTATCCCCGGGCCGCCCGCATTGGTAATAACAGCAACGCGTGGTCCGGCCGGAAGCGGTTGATTTCCAAAGGCCTGGGCATAATCAAATTGTTCCTTTATCGAATTGCATCGAATTATTCCCGCCCGTTCAAATACACACTCATAAGCTGTTTCACTACCAGCCAAACTTCCGGTATGTGATGAGGCGGCCTTCGCACCTGCCGCCGTCCCGCCGGATTTCATAAGAAGGATGGGTTTATGATGAGAAATCTGCTCCGCCTGGCTGACAAAAGCATTGCCATCGGTAATACTTTCAAGATAGCCGGCGATAACTTTGGTTTCAGGATCCTCACCTAAGACCTTTATCAAATCCAATTCATCGACATCCGCTTTATTGCCTATGCTGACAAGCTTACTGAAACCGATATTGTTTGTGTTAGCCATATCAAGGATAGCCGCTAACAATGCCCCTGATTGCGAGAGGTATCCGATGGCACCGGGCCTCGGTATGGTTCCACCGAAACTTGCATTTAAATTGTGCCCAGGTGCTATCACTCCAAGACAGTTGGGGCCTATGACTCTGATGCCGGCCTGTCTGGCTATTTGAATAATCTGCTGCTCAAGCTCTCTGCCCTCATCGCCGACCTCTTTAAATCCGGCCGTAAT
>CBDURK010000101.1:0-9042 GCA_965369645.1 uncultured bacterium
TACAGGCCGTCCTTTAATATTGCAGATAAAGCGGATTTAAGGTACATTGGCTTTTTCAGTAAAAACAGATTCAAAAATGACGCTAAAAAAGACAAATTTAACGGAACAGAAATTCGACTCGGCGCATCCTATAACAAAACTGCGGGAACTCAACAGGACAAAGGAGCGCTCGGAGCAAAGGCTGGATTCGCTTGTCCGGCGATTAAGGGCTGGCGACCATACCACCGCGGCTGAGCTTGTTGATATATATTATAAACAGATTTACTTGTTTATGAGAAGGCTTGGGCACGACCGACAAGTCAGCGAAGACCTGACCCAGGAAAGCTTTCTTAACGCCTGGCACCATATAGGCCAGTTGAGGGACGGCAAAGCCTTAAACGGCTGGCTCTATCGGATTGCAGGCAATGTTTCAAAATTATACTGGCGCAGGAATAAACGCAAAAAGCCGGCCACCCTTGAAAACTTTGACGTCCCTGACAGTAAAAAAGCCGGGCTTGACATAGTCGAACATAACGAACAGTTGGAGCAGGTGAAAAATGCTGTTGCTCGGCTGCCCGTAAAATTAAGGCAAACGATTGTCTTACATTACATGCAGCAGTTGACTATCGCCGAAGCTGCCGATGCAGCAGGCATAAGGGATGGAACCTTCAAGAGCAGGCTCAACAGAGCATTAACAACTTTAAGAAAACAGGTTATCTAAAAAGTTGTCAGCACGCAAACTGAAAGCTGCTATGAGAAAAGAACAAGACCTAAAAGAACTATTGAATCAATTATCCGATGCCACCACAGAGCCGGTCCCCCTCGCTCTCGGCGAGGATATAAAACGCCAGATCCCGCACAAACTCTCGCACCACAGGGCCGGGATGGATACCATCAACATTATGATTCACCTGAGAATAAATAAGCTTGCTGCTGCTGTTGCTATAATCATAACTATAATATTCTGTGCAACCTTCCTTGGTGGAGCAAACTCAACCGGAGGCGGGGTACTTCAGGACAGTATGCTGTTTATTAAATATTGGGCCACTGCCGAGACCGCCAACATATCAGCCGTAAAATCAAGATATGACCGCCTGCTTGGCCGCGGTGAAGACGTCGTATGGTATGGCGATCGGATTACCATAAAAGACAGCTCCACTGTGCTGATGCAGCGTAAGCTCCCCGACGGCATGTATGAGGTAATGTTCATCGATGGGCACGAAAAACAAGTTACCGCAGAAGAGTTGATACCACTACTAACTAAGATGCTGCAAAAGAAGCCTAAATAACAACTTTTCCGCCGACAAATTTTGCCGATTTCTCCCTTGAATTAACACTTGTTATATGGTAAAATACCGGTTTACGGGATGTAATTTCCGAAAAAACTTTTTTTTACAGTAGAAATTGGAGCTTCATCATGAGGAGACGAAGAGGATTTACCCTGATAGAACTTTTAGTGGTTATTGCAATTATCGCGCTATTGATGGCGATATTAATGCCCGCACTGGCCAGGGTCAAAAAACAGGCACAGTCGGTCACATGCCAGGCAAAACTGAAACAATGGGGTCTTATATTCAAGTTATATACGGATGACCATGACGGCTATTTCAATGAAGGCTGGGGAGTGGGCGAGCCTACGCTGTACCCAAACGCATTGCGTTCATATTACAAGAACGACGACAGTATGCTCCTGTGCCCGACGGCAACCAGAGAAATGTTAAATGACAACGACTGGGGCACATTTAAAGCGGCTGTCCGTACAATGTCAACCCCCGGAGGTGGCTCACGCCGTTACGTCTTCAGCTATTGCATAAATTCATGGACCAATTATATGCACGCCGACCGTGGCTCACGCCTGGAAGAATGGTTCTGGAAAAGTGTCAATAATGCCAAAAATATGAGCAAAATTCCGGTCCTCGGTGATGGCACCTGGCATGATGCATGGCCTCGCGATACCGATACGCCGGCGCCGACTATGGATGCTTTTGGCATAGGCAATCAGGGCACTTCGGGCGAAATGGACCATTTTTGCATCGACCGGCATAACGGATTCATGAACATGCTCTATATGGACTGGTCTATCAGAAATACCGGGCTCAAAGAGCTATGGACCATAAAGTGGCATCGTGACTTTAACACAATGGGCCCATGGACAAGAGCCGGCGGTGTAATGCCAGGCGACTGGCCGCGATGGCTGCAGCGATATAAAGATTACTAAAATTATCTGCTGAATAAAAAGGCCGGCCTCTAGGGGCTGGCCTTTCTTTTGGACTGATACTATTTGACAGAAATCTGAACGGACAAAAAATAGGATTTCATTATGCGCAAAAGAGAAGGATTCACATTAATCGAACTTTTGGTCGTCATAGCTATTATCGCTCTGTTGATGGCAATCCTGATGCCCGCCCTCCAGCGGGTAAGAAAACAGGCAAAGGTGATTCTCTGTCGCACTAATCTTAAGCAATGGGGTCTCGTCTGGGCAATGTACACGGACGAAAACAACAGCAAATTCCCCGACTATATGGGCGGCGATTGGATGCAGAATCTGATAGATTACTACTCTAATAGTAAAAAACTCCTTTTATGCCCGATGACCACCAAGACTATGGAAGAAGGCGCTCCCGTCCGTTATTCAATTCTCCCTACCGGTGGAAGCTACTCACTGAATGAGTGGATTTATGACAGCGACGATACCGGTGGCGGCCGCAGGCTTGAGGAGTACTGGAGAAGCATAAATCATAAAGGTTTGAATAACGTCCCTGTTATGGCTGATGGCGCCTGGCGTGCTGACGGCCAGCCATATGAAACCGATGCACCTCCGTCATACGATGGAGAGCCGCGTTCAGGAGTTGGCACGACAGGAAATGAAATACGCATCTTCTCCATCAACCGTCACGATGGATTTGTAAACGTCCTCTTTATGGACTGGACCACCAGAAAAGTAGGAATCAAAGAGTTGTGGACTTTGAAATGGAATACCGACTACAACATTGCCGGCCCCTGGACTACGGCAGGCTTTGTACAACCGGGCGACTGGCCGCAATGGATGAGGCATTTCAAAGACTACTAAAAAAACCGTTGAACAGAAAAAGCCGGCTTAATAAACCGGCTTTTTTATTGGCTCTGTCTGTTGGATGTGCGGAACTAATAAATAATTGCAGTGGCCTCTTCAATCCTCCTGATGACCTCTTTGGCATCGGAGGAGTAAGGCACATAACCGTCGAAGCCCTTCTGCAACAGGGCCTCGGACTCAGATTCACTTAAACTGTTCACGAGCGCTATAATCTTAATAGTCCTCAAATCCTCATGCGTATGAATGCATTCACAAATGCTCATCGCATCTATGTCCTCAGACAACAGGCTCACAAGCAAAACATGAGGGGCAAATTTATGAACTATCGCACCGGTACCAAAATTGCTCCGGACGGTCTTGACTTCATAGTCGGCCTCGCTTTGCAAAACATCCCCCAAAGCCGTTGCAGTCTTATCGTTGCTGTCTGCTATAAGTACCCGGATTTTACCCACCGGAAGCGCCGAGGTAGGCATATTATGCATCTTCATAAATCGAACCAGCTCGCTGACGGGTATTCGCCTGTCCTTGCTGCCTGGTATGCGATAGCCCTTGAGTTGACCGTTATCAAACCACTTCGAAACCGTTCGGGGAGCAACGTGACAAATCTTGGCTACGTCGCCCGTCGTTAGTACGTCTTTGCCTTTTGCCATTTCAAGATTCCTACCACTACGAATGATAATTAAACCGTATGTTCCTTAATGTTTAATCGGTTCTAAATCGAAGGTTGTTTAGCATTCAAAATGCAATTTTCGATTCCCCGCCGTTTTATTTCGCAAAATCCCTATAGAAGGAACAAATAAACATTTATTTCGTCACCGCTACGTCCTATAAAGATAAGAGAGCTTTTCGATTTCAGACGGAAACCGCTGATATTCAATTGTTCCTCTGCAAACATCGGGTACTCGAAATATCTTTGATTTATCGGTCGGTGGCGGTACAATTCGGGAAAAGGAGTTTTATATATGCAGATATACTTGTCTCGGCCGGACATAACCAGTAAAGAAATCGAAGCGGTCTGTGAGGTGCTTCGCAGCCCCAATCTTTCGCTCGGGCCTAAGTTAACGGAATTTGAAAAGGCCTTTACCGACTATACCGGCTTAAAACGGGCTGTTGCCGTCAACAGTGGGACAAGCGGGCTGTTCTTGTCTATGTTGGCTCTGGGAATCGCCCCGGGTGATGAAGTTATTACAACACCCTTTACTTTCATTGCCTCAGCCTCTTCGGTCATGATGGCCGGCGCAAAACCCGTCTTTGTCGATATTCACCCGGAAAACCTTAATATAGACCCAGCAAAAATCGAAGCTCGAATTACAGATCGGACAAAAGCCATTTTGCCCGTGGAGGTTTTCGGCAATCCTGCCGGTCTTGACAAGGTCTCTGAAATTGCTCAAAAACACAATTTGTCTGTAATAGAAGACAGTTGCGAAGCCCTCGGTTCCGAATTGAACGGGAAAAAGGCCGGAACATTCGGCACGATGAGCGTTTTCGGCTTCTATCCGAACAAGCAGATAACCACCGGTGAAGGCGGGATGATTCTGACCGACAACGATTCTCTGGCCGATATGTGCGTATCACTTCGAAATCAGGGAAGGGCTCCGGACGGCACATGGCTCGGACACGACAGACTCGGCTATAATTTCCGCCTGAGTGATATAAATTGTGCGCTCGGAATCGTTCAGCTATCGAGAATAGACCAAATCAAAGCAAAACGCCTGCAGGTCGCAAAATGGTATCAGCAAATGCTCGCTGACGAGCCCAGACTGATAGTGCCCACCGAACCCGAGGGCTGTGATATGAGTTGGTTTGTCTTTGTCGTTCGCCTGGCTGATAGCTTTACTTTGGACCACCGGGAGCGTATTCTCCGCGCCATGAGAAACGAAAACATACAGGTCAGCAATTATTTCCCTCCTGTGCACCTGCAGCCGTTTATGGTCGAGAAATTCGGCTATAGCCGGGGCGATTTTCCTGTTACCGAAGCCGTCTGCAAAAGCACTATCGCCCTGCCGTTTCATAACAATCTGACTAAGGATGAAGTGGCAATTGTCTGCAAAACATTGAAAGAAGTGTTGGATAAAAATCAGCCGTAGATAAGCATTTTGCCATCTTCGAAAATAGCAAATTTGACAGCATTATGCCAATAATTCTTCGGAAAATAAGGTAAATAACGCGTTTTTTTCACTTTACACTTGGCATTTGCGGACTTTGTTATTAAATTTATAATAGAGGGAAATCCAAAGGCTGGCGGAGGGGACCAGCCAATAATATATTGCTTAGGAAGGGAGAAAATTTATGAGAGGATGGAGATCTAAACTCGTTTTTATGCTGGTGATCTATTTTGGAGGCTATGCGACTGCGATTTATACTTTGGCGCCCACCCCTGAAAACAATGCCGATGCATCTGCTAATAATTCTTCGTTTTTTCGAAGTGTAAAGGCTGATGTGGAAAAAAGCTCTGTTTTTTCGGCGGTTAAATCAGACGAGTTCAAAAATTCTGTGAACTCAGGATTGCACAAGTGCTTTGAGTTTAGTAAGGATGCTGCCTGGCGTACTGCCAGATTCATAAAGCAAAAGATTGATGAAAGACAGGTCCGAGCTGATAGCTGAGAAAATTGCTGATTTACGATTTGCGATTGCCGATTGAAACCTAAAACCGGAAATTGCAATTCGTAAATCGATGTTCCGCTGTTCTTGATTGCTAAATTATAATTCGTATATACGTTGCCGGGTTCTTCCGGAGGGGGGGCGTATATACAATATTGATTGGCCGTGAGTCACCCAGAGGCTCACGGCTTTCAATATATCAAGCCAAAGCCCTGAATCTTATAATCCGAGTTTCACTTGCTCGTTGAATGTTCGCAACTGCACGCTTATAGTGTTTAGCACCCAGTCTATATAGTGCAATTTGTGAGCGGGCCGATGGTGTCCTTCGTTCATCAGGCCGTTCCTTATGGTTTTCAAGAATCTGCTTATGGTTTGTGATTTTAACTGAGTGGGTTCCGCAGCCCATTGCTTTAATTCTTCATATTCCCGCCGTAATTTCCCACTGCTGCTCAACTGTTCAGCGGTTAAATAATCACCGGGATTGTAATCAAGCTGAAGGCCTTTGAGACACATGATTAACGATTCATAATTGGTCTTTTCTCCAAGACGAATAAATTTATACTGATGGACATGCGTTGTCGCCTGTGCCGGAGGCTTATCCGCAATATCCCCTCCGCCCAGATACCACCTGCGCTTACTCGTTCTGGCAAACACAAGCTCCTCGCCATTCGCTTCTTCACCCTGTTTCTCGGTTGAATTCGACAGAGTAGATGAAGAACGATTGGAATATTGTGTTATCTCATTATAGCCCATTCTTGAAACCCAGAATCTGCCTGTTTCCTTTCGTTCCGGACCGCCGCCGAGCAAAAGTAAGCACTTAACAAAACCCAGAGGCAATATATTTTGGTTATCGATCTGTCTTTTTCGAAGCTGGAAAGAAAGATGCAGGCTATGCGGCCGAATGTCATAGAAATTGGTTATCTCGCGTATCAACTTATCGAGAAGCCACGGGTCCGAAGTTGCCGGCCGGGAAAGTTCTCCACGGATATTCAGCCGCCCCGGAGCAAGCTCCAGAAAACCGCAACGCCGGCCCTGGTCCGCTGAGCCTGTGTGGTCGTCAATATATCCACCAAGTTTCCAGGACAAAACATCGAGGCGAAAATCGTAGAAATACTTAAACCCGTCATACACGGGGTCACTCTTATTCTGAATGCTTCTTTGAGGCTCGACCGCCGCAGGACCAAGATTGCTTAATTCTAACTCAATTCCAAGTGGAACCAGCCCGGGCTGAAGATTCGAACGAATTTGCGTTAGTTTTGCACGGGCAATGCGAGCATCAAACATACTTTTCGATGCGCGTACGGCGTATTTGATATAATCAATGAGGTCGTGCTTGTCACAGGGCATTGTTTGAAGGCTTCTCTCAATAATCAAATCAACAGCCCTGCTGTTTGCATTTACCATTTGCAATGCCGCAAGAATACTGACCGACCGCTTAAAATATCTTTCTGAAATCTGCATATGCTCGAGTTCAAAGCGGTATTGAGATTGGATTTGTTCTTCGAGCTGACTGAGCAGGACCTGCTTTATAACCAAAGCTAAATAGTTCTTTATAAACGGCCTGGCTTCCGGATCACCGGATAAGTGTTTGATGCTCGGACGGGGCCGGTCAAGTTCGTGTTCGAGATAATAATCACTAACGGCATCGGTGTGATAATGGCTCATCACCAGATCACGCTCTGTCGTCGCGAGCAGTTCCCGGTCGGCTCGGCGCTCCGATTCGGCATCTGCTGTTCGTTCACCGGGACGGGTGCGCCTCTTGATGAATTTATCAATGCGTTTTCGCAGCCAGAGTTCGTGTATAAGATTAACATGGAACCTGTCACCAAAGTGTTTCTTCATCGAGCTGTGAGTTACAAGGTAAGCTTGTGCTTTGACTGAACCATTTGCCGTGTTGATTTGCACCATTTCTCTTTTATAACGCTTGCCTTCATACCTGTCGATTTCCGCCATCGCCCAGGCGGGAATATCATAGACCACCAGCCCTTCGATTTTTGATGACGGAGCTGAAACGGCATAAAAATAGACATTGTCCGGACTGACTTTTCGATAATGAGCAAGGAAGGCCGGCTCTATCCAAAGGGTCTCACTGTCAATTTTGGATGCCTTCCTGCTAAAACTTAAACCGCTGACTGATTTGAATATTCTACGGTCCCGCAGCGAGCCGTATATAAATAGATTTACCTTTCTCTTGTTCATCTTTCCTGTTTCAGAATTTGTGTTAATCTTATTTTTAAATCTGTGAACTCAGTCTTTTTTGATTTGTCTCCACAATCCGAACAGCTCCTTAAATGCACGAAGAATTACACGCAAATTCGCTCCGGTTTGTGCCCCGGCCGTCCGAGGATAATGATGGACGCCCTGTTGTTCCACACGATAACCTTTGTCAGCAGCACGAGCTAAGACTTCTGCATCGATAAGGGCTCCGGTACTTACTAATTTAAGGTCATCGAAAATTTCCCTTTTGTATAACTTGAAAGCACAGTCGATGTCGCGAATTTTCATGCCGAACAGCAGGCAAACAAGTTTCGTCCAGCACCAGCCGTTGATTTTACGTACGAGATTGTCCTGACGGTTCAGTCGATAGCAGCTAACAATATCGCACTGTTCCATCATACTCAGCAATGGCGGCATTTCACTAATATCGAATTGCCCGTCACCGTCGGTATAAAAAACAAGCTCTTTTGTCGCCGCTTTGAAACCCGATTGAAGCGCCGCCCCGTATCCGAGATTGCCCCGATGATGCACAACTTTGATCCTGTCATTTCCGCTGGCAAGTTCATCGGCGATCTTGCCCGTGCCGTCGCTGCTGCCGTCGTCAACGATTATTACCTCAAAGTCGGCGTTGAGCTTTTCCAAAACGGCAAGGGTCTTTTCCACTACGCCGGTGATATTGCCCTGTTCGTTATAGCAGGGGAAAAAAACGCTGATGGAAACATTGTTTGCCGTCTCAGTCATAATCAAAAACAAAGAGTATAAGACTTATGCACTTATTTACTTACCACCTCTTGATTCGAGATACCCTTATTAATTCACTTACATATTTATTTTGCTGAGCTCTGTATTTGTCCATCAGTTCAGTGTTTTTATCAGTTCGAGCGATACTCTCCAGATAATAGCCCGCTAACCGTCCGGCTTCAAGCCTGTCACGATAACCGTCCTCATTGGCCCATTTAGCTTCGTTGTCCGTAAACCTCTTGATATAACCTTCGCAAAACTTTTGAATGTATGGTCTTATCTCGGCGAACCTCGAAGCTACAAGTATTATTTCAATCATAGCCGCAGGCGACTCATTCAATTCGAAGGCCTTCACCGCAAAATCAAAACCCTTCTTCTTCTCTAATATCCCCGTACGATAGTAAAGCCAGCTATGCGCGCAAATAAGGTTC
>CBDURK010000102.1:0-8929 GCA_965369645.1 uncultured bacterium
CCCTTTTTGGCTGATATCTGCTTGGCCAAAAAGCCTCCTATTTCCTGTTCGGTCGCATCGGGATAGACTAATTCCTTGCTTTTGAGATATGCTATCATTTCTTCGGTAAGCGGTACGGCATGGCCTTGCAGAGAAGTCAGCATACAATAATCGACAATAAAACGGTTGGTACCTTCCATTTTCTCAAGAATATGTCGAGCCGGACGTTTGCCAGTTTTCTTTAATCCCTCTAAGCTTACTTTGTGATATTCGTTGAATATGGCTCGCAGAACAGTAGTGATTGTCGAGGCCACCTCTCTTGTAACAGGTGTGTCGGCGCCTAATATTTCAACAATTTCTTCTATCCGGGAAACACGCAAATCGTTCAGGTCAATGAAATAATCAGAGAACCTCTTAATTGCGGATTCTGTAGTCTTGCCGTCCAACATGGAGCAAATGATAGCATAAACAATTGCATCCGTAGGATCATCGTGGGCAACTTTTTGAACTTTCGGATATTTCCGGCTCAATGAGCTATGTAGTTTCTGTATTTTTTTGGAATAATCTTTGCTGTTTTTCATATCAGCCTCTTGCCGATGGTGGAAAAAACTTAATATCACACCCTTATTTTCACAGTGGCAATAATTGCCCTTTGAAATCCAAGGGTACATTTCCCAGCGAGCCGGGATTTCACATTATATTTCTTCGTTATTCAAATCTTCTTCTGGGTCTTTTTTTTCCAGTCCACTGACAGCCTTGTCTATGAGTTTCAAAATATCTAACGTTTTTTTGAATTTCTCATCCTTGCAAATATGCAATACAGGACAGAATTTTCTCTGCAACTTGCCGGCTACCATAGATTGTATTCGGTTTTTTGCATGTGTTATTGCCGTAAAAGTCTTTTTCTGAGATACTTCATTCTTGCCAAAAATGCTTATATAAGCATAGGCATTGCGTAAATCAGGCGACATTTCAACTCGAGTAACGCTCACGAATCCTTCAATACGGGGATCGCTGAGACGATGAGCAATAGCGTCACTGACGGCTTCTTTCACCACACGAGCTACTTTCTCCTGCCTTCGAGTTGCCATAATTCACGAGAACCGCCTCAAGACGAAAGGGTTCTGGCCACTTTCACTATTTCATAGAACTCAAGCACGTCATCGACTTTAACATCGTCGAATCCGACTATCTTAATACCACACTCAAATCCAGTCTTTACTTCACGGGCGTCATCCTTGAAATGCTTTAGCGAATCAACACTGAGATTGTCTTTAAGCACGATGTTGTCGCGAATCAGCCGCATCTTTGCGCTCTTGCTGACATACCCGCTGCTGACGTAGCAGCCGGCAATCGTACCAATTCGGGATATCTTAAATGTATTTCTGACCGTAGCTCTGCCAAGTGCCTTTTCTGTCTCTTCAGGCTCAAGCATTCCAACCATTGATTTCTGTAAATCTTCGGTTATACGGTAGATGACATTGTAAAGCCTTATCTCAACTCCTTTGGATTCTGCTATCTTGCTTGCATATTCTTCAGGGACAACGTTGAAGCCGATGATAATGGCATTCGACGCCTCAGCAAGCACAACATCGCCTTCTGTAATGCCACCCGGAGCGGCATGTAGAATATTAATCTTTACTTCCTCGACGCTAAGCTCTGACAAATATTTTTTCAACACATCCACAGAGCCCTGAACGTCGGCCCGGATGATAAGGTTTAAGGTTTCTGTTTTGCCGGCGTCTATTTGGCTGAATAAATTGTCTAATGTTACCTGAGTCCGTTCCGCCAATGAATTCTCTCTCGAGCGTATTTGGTTTTCTTCGGCGGCGGCTTTGGCCTTGTTGATGTCTTTAAGGCAGTAAAATTTATCACCGGCCTGGGGAACGTTACTAAGGCCCGTTATCTCCACCGGCATAGAGCTTATGCCTGTCCTTATGGTTTTGCCGTAGCTGTTTTTCAACATTTTTACTCTGCCGTAGGCATCACCGGCTAATACCGCATCACCTTTTTTCAGGCGACCTTCCTTGATTAGAATTGTCGCCACCGGTCCTCGCTTGGCAGACATCCTGGCTTCGATTACCCATCCTGTCGCTGGAATTGTGGCATCGGCCTTAAGCTCCATTAGCTCCGCCACGTAATCCAGGGATTCGAGCAAGTCATTAATGCCCTCACCCGTTATTGCACTGGTTTTGACGACTTCCGTTTCGCCTCCCCATTCAGCAGGTGTCAATTCCTGCTCGGACAAGCTGGAATAGATTCGATTTATATCGCACCCGGGCAAATCTATTTTATTCAAAGCAACAATAATTGGAACTCCCGCTGCCTTGCTGTGGGCTATCGCCTCGACTGTCTGGGGCATTACTCCATCATCGGCCGCGAGCACCAGCACCACAACGTCAGTCATATTGGCCCCTCTGGCACGCATTGCCGTAAAAGCCTCGTGACCCGGTGTATCGAGGAATGTTACTTTTTTGTCGTCCCAGGTAACTTCAGATGCCCCGATATGCTGAGTAATGCCGCCCGCTTCGCCGGATGCTATGTGGGTTGAGCGGATTTTGTCCAATAAGCTGGTTTTGCCATGGTCAACGTGTCCGAGCATTGCGGCGACAACTGCGCGTTTCTGGAGATTGTTTTTCTGTCGCTCTTCAAATTCTTTCTTTATCTGTTCTTCCAGGGTGCTTTTGCGTTCCACAATCAGCTCGGTGTCAAACTCCAAAGCAACCATTTCGGCAACCTCATTGCTTATCACCTGATTGGCGGTTGCCATTACGCCTTGCTGCATTAACTTGCGGATGATTTCCGTTGCTTTAACAGCCATGGCCGCCGAAAGATCTTTTACTGTGATTGGCTCGCTTATAGTGGCCTTTGTCGGTCTGACCGGTCCTGTTGCTTTCTGTTTGGACTTGGAAGCGATTTTGCGTGTCGGTCTTACACGCAGGCCCTCACCACCGGCCGCGTCAAGACGAGCTTGTCTTTCTTCAATATCTCTTTGTCGCCACCTGCTGCCGGCTTTAGGCTTCTTTGCCGTGTCCGAATCTCGACCGTCTTTTCTTCGCCCATGAGTTCTTTCTTTTTGGCGTTTTGGGGAGGCTTTTTTGTCCTTGCTGGTTGATGAGGCCGACTCTCCATCTTTCTGTTGGCTGTACATCAACGGCTCGGTTACAGGCGCGTCGTATCTGGCTTTCGGTTTGGGCTTGGGTCGTCTTCTTACCGGCTCCGGTGCTTCTACTCGAACAACCTTTGGCCCGCTCAATTTGGCAGGCTCAGGTTTCTCCAGCATAGGCCCGGCAGGTAATATCGGTTCCGGTTCTGGTGGTTCTTCGATTATCTTTACTTCGACCGGGGGAGGCTCTTCTAATGTGGTTACAGCGATTTCTTTTTCAACAGGAGCTGTCGAAGAGTCTTCTTTATCAGTAATTTCGATTTGTTCAGGTTCAGTTTGCGTTTCAGTTTCAGTTTCTGTTGCGATGGTTGTTTCTGCAACCGCCCTGGTTTGCTCGACTGGAGGTTCTGTTTTTTCTTCTGCTGGTTCGGGTGTTTTTTTCTTCTTCCTTTTGATTCTGACCTTTGCCAGGTCTACCTTCTCAGAGGTCTCAACCGTTGTAATATTATCGCCTTCGCTGAACCATTCCCGAATAGTCGCAGCCAGGCCGGCGGAGAGCACTGACATATGGTTCTTTACCTCCAGGCCCTCATCCTTGCATTTCTTCACAATCGCAGAGCTTTTTATTCCAAGCTCTTTAGCTAAAATGTAAACTCTTGTACTGGCCAAATATAAATCTCCAAATTTAGGCCTTAATTTAATACATCATATCTCGTTCGAGATATGTCTATGCTTTATCTTCAGATGCTTTTATCTCTTGGCTTAATTGCTTCTCAATCTCTTTCTTTTTCGCTTCCATCTCCAGACGCTCGATTTCTTTGGGAATCGCTGCAATCAATTTGCCGGCGATTTCTGCGTCAATCTTCAGTTCGTTAACCAGTGGTTCGAGCCCAACATCATCGAGGTCTCCAATGGATATGATCCCTAATGCTATCAGCTTATCAACTATGGTGTCATTGGCATCTTCCACTGTCTTAATACAGTTTGTCAATCTTTCGATGCCAAGGTTATATTCTTCCGGCGTTAGTATGTCGATATCCCAGCCGGTTAATCTGGCGGCCAGGCGGACATTTTGGCCGTGCTTGCCTATCGCAAGGCTGAGCTGGTCCTCATCGACAACAACCGTTGCTCTTCCTAATTCGAAACACAGGGCGATTTCACTTACTTTTGCCGGCATCAATGCATTCGCTACCAGCACCTGCGAGGATTCATTCCAGCGGACAATATCTATTTTTTCTCCACCGAGCTCTTCAACTATATTCTTTATCCTGCTGCCGCGAACACCAACGCACGCACCGACCGGGTCAACCTTTTCGTCAAATGAGATAACTGCTACTTTGGTTCGATAGCTTGCCTCTCGGGCCAATGCTTTTATTTCGATGATTTTTTCACTAATCTCCGGTACCTCTAACTCGAACAGCCGCCGAATAAAATCAGGGTGAGTCCTGGAAAGAATGATTTTGACCTGATTAGAGGTTTCTTTGACGTCGAGAATAAGGGCCCGAATTCTCTCGCTTACACGGTGCGTCTGGCCCATTATCTGCTCGCCTTTTGGCATAAAGGCTTCCGTCCACCGGTCCAGATTAACGATAACCGTTCCGCTTTCATATCTTACGACTGTGCCGCTTACGATTTCGCCCTTACGCTGAACGAACTCGGCATAGATACTGTCTCTTTCGTCAGCTCGGATCTTTTGTATCATCACCTGTTTGGCTGTTTGGGCAGGAATTCGGCCGAGCCGTTTGATATCGATTATCTCGTCGTCTTTAGATGCGGTGATCTGACCGTTGCTCCGATCGATACTTACTACTATATTACTTTCCGGCTCGCCGAAGTGCTTCCGTGCTGCCGAAACCATAGCTTCTTCCAGGTCCACAAATATGGATTCCTTGTTGATATTTTTATCGCGGGCAATATTTTCCACGATTCTTAGTAATTCCTGACTCATTATCTTTTCTCTTTAATACAGCACAGATTTATTGTCTTTTCCCGGCCCGGAACCGATTTCTGGTCTCGGACAAAAAAAAATGGAAACTATCTACGTTTCCAGTCCAAAAGCCGGAACCTTGTAAAACAGGTTTCCCCGGCACGCAAAACGAACAGAAGTTGTAGCTTAACTTTACTCTACATCATCTGCCTCCGATACTGAAACACCTCATTCGTTTTTCGCGACAATTGAAGCAGAAAACCGATTTCCAAGCCACCATCATGCGCAGAAATGCATCCGTGCAGGCTAAATGTTATTCGCCTACTTTGCACTTTTTGCTAATCCAGTAAAAACCATTTTAATGCCTTCTAATTCAAAGTTTAGCTTTGGTAGCTGTTAATCCTTACAATCAAACTTCTTATAATAATCGTCAAATCCGTCAATGGCAATAATATTTTTGTCGAATTTGTATATTTTTTAATCCGAATCAAAAACAGACGAAGATAAAGGTCCAGTTACGCAAAGTGACGGGGAGCGAGTAAAACAGCAGTTATTAGTTCCGAAAACCTCGTTTGTATCGAACTATGAGGCACAAAAGCCGGGTTTGTTACGATGCTGGAACCAGATGAGCCAATAATTTTTCATTTTCGATGGTAATTTTTTCAATTCGCACCTTTTTGTTATCTTCAATACTGAAAACAGGCTCGAAAGGCTCATTAGCCAGCAATGAAGCAACTATTTTTGTTTGTATAGCATTTGAATCTATTTCTATACCGGAAATCTTTTCCATGTACATTTTTTTGGCTATTATTTTAGCAAGAGGTGTAATATTCATGGCCCCGACTTTCACCTTCGCTATCTGTAGATTCAAAAGCCCCTCTTCATTGATTTTCGGCTCCAGCTCGATGGTTACCACAAATTCAACGCCTTTTGCATCTGCGGTTCCCATAAGCACAAGCCTGCCCGGGGTAAACAGCGCTGCCGGTGCATAAAGCAGTACACCCTCGGACTCCATCGGCCAGTTGCCACGGGCAATTATATCGTTTAATCCATCCTGGGTTATAATAATATCGAATGGCTCGACGCGCTGAGCACCGTTATAAATTGTAGGCGACAATTCATTTGTTAGATATGGACTGACCTCTCCCCGTCTATACTTGTCGGAATCGGGCGGCTTATAGCGGCCGGGTCTGTATAACAGCAGGGAGAATACAATAGCCGCTACCGCTATATCGATCAGGAGCCAGCGGATCAATTTATTGCGCCTCGCTTTTTTGCGAATTTGCAAATCTGTTTCGGTTCTTTGCATTTCTGTCTTGCTCAAATCCATTCGAATGATTATAGTGGTTCAAATGTGTAATAAAAGATTTTTCTGTTTTATGAGGATTAGAAAATGGCAAGTCATTTTGCTGACCGTCTATGTGACGCTGTGAAAACCAAAAAAACTTCTCTGATAGTCGGTCTGGACCCTGTTTACTCAAGGCTGCCATCCGAGATAAGAAACCATCGCCAGATGAATGATGAGTTTGATGCCGCCGCCGCGGTCGATGCTATATTCGATTTCTGCACACAGGCAATGCGAATTGTTGCGCCGATGGTTCCTGCCGTGAAAATAAACATTGCGTACTTTGAAAAGTATCTCTGGGAAGGTATCGAGACTTACTATTCGTTGATTTCCGAAGCTGATGATCTGGGCCTGGAAATAATCGGCGACGTAAAACGCGGCGACATAGGACATACCGCAGAAGCCTACGCCGCTGCTCATCTCGAAAATCCGGAACTGGCCGGCCTTGAGGACACGCTTGCTCCCGATGCCATAACCGTCAACGGATACACGGGGACAGACGGTATCGAACCTTTTGTGGAAATGGCCGATAAGCAGGGTAAAGGTGTCTTTGTGCTGGTTCGTACCAGTAATCCTTCTGCGGCTGCTATTCAGGATTTTACTGACGCTGACGGGATGGCAATGTACGAAAAACTTGCCGAAGTCGTCGGCCAAATCGCCAATAAAGATGAGCGAATTGGTAGTTGTGGTTACAGTAATGTCGGAATGGTCGTCGGCGGCACTGCTCCCAAGGTAACGGCTGCTCTGCGCCAACAGTATGATAAAGTTTGGTTCCTTGTCCCGGGTTACGGCTCTCAGGGCGCTGAGGCTGAAGATTGTATCAGGTTCTGTAAAACAGACGGCACCGGAGCTTTAATTAACGCCTCACGCTCGATTATCTATGCCTATGAAAAGCCGCAATACAAAAGTCAGTTTGGCGAAGATTGGAAAAGATGTATCGAGCAGGCCGTCATCGACGCGAAAGTTGATTTGGCAAACGCTATGCAGTCAAAGCTCTGATTTGGGAAATAAAAACCTCAACGCTTTAAATACTGAACTAACAAAGCAACGTTGATATACGGCTTGAAGCAGGTTTGATATGACTCACGCAGAACCAGCGCCAAAATATCCGGCTTACAATCGGGCCTCGGAACAAAATCTTTCCAATCAAAAACAGGTCAACAGTTCGCCCTCGGATGGTGTTTGCCGAATGTTTGACAGCATAGCACCTTACTACGTGCTTCTAAATCATGTTTTGTCCTTCGGGTGTGATTTTTTATGGCGCCGGAAACTCGCAAACACCGTTAACAATGATAAAAAATTGAAAGTTCTCGACCTTGCGACAGGCACCGGTGATTTATTAATTTCGGTGCTCCGCAGAAATCCAAATATTACCGAAGCTGTAGGGCTGGATATATCTGAAAATATGCTGGCTTTATGCCGCGATAGAATCGCCAAATACAAACTCACCGACCGGGCAAGTTTGGTTCGCTCTGATGCAGCCGACAGCGGCTTGCCAGATGAATCTTTCGATGTCGTAACTATGGGCTTCGGGATAAGAAATATGCCCGACGCCTTCAAAACTCTCTGCGAGATAAACCGTCTCTTAAAGCAAGACGGTACGGTATTGATATTGGAATTTTCCATTCCTACCAACCGAATAATCAGAAAATGTTACCTTTTATACCTGCGCAATTTTGTGCCGATGCTCGGTCGTGTGCTCTCCGGCGATAAAAATGCCTATCGTTATCTCAATACGAGCGTTGAAAAATTTTACAGTATGGACGATTTCTCTTCCCTTATGCGAAAGGCCGGCTTCGAGGATGTAAGCGCAACTCCCTTGACATTGGGGGTCGTATATATATACAAGGCTTCCAAAGGCCCTGCCGGATCATAGCCTTCTCAATGTAATTGATTTTTCTTGTCCTCTTTTGCCAAGCGGCTTACACTATCATAATTCAATAATGCTGTCGGACATTTGACAGAAAAAAATATGCCGGATGACAGATACAATTTTGCCGCCAAAAAAGTTCTGATTATGGGCCTCGGCCGCTTCGGAGGCGGTGTCGATTGCGCTGAATTCGCCGCAAGAGCCGGTGCTAAAGTGACGATTACGGATTCAGCTCCGGCTGAAAAGCTAAACGATTCCATAAACAAGCTCAAAGAATTTCCTGATATAGAATTCCATCTCGGCTCACACGATCCTGCTGATTTCAGGCAGGCCGACATTATCATAGCCAACCCCGCCGTTCCCGACGATAACGAATTTCTCGAAATTGCCCGCCGGAATAATAAATTCATTACTTCTCAGATAAACATCTTCTTCGAGCTGTGTCCCGCACAAATAATCGGCATTACAGGAGCCAACGGTAAAAGCACAACAACGGCGCTTACCGCCCATCTGCTTAGAAATAAGAGCATCGAGAACGTTTGGCTAAGCGGCAATATCGGCAATCAACCTTTATTAACCATTCTGGATAAAATTAAAGCAGATGACTTAGTCGTATTGGAGCTGTCGAGTTTTCAGCTTGAGAGTTTGGCGCAAATTGCAAAGGCTCCGAAAGTCGCGCTATTAACGAATCTTACTCCGAAC
>CBDURK010000103.1:0-8885 GCA_965369645.1 uncultured bacterium
GATGGCATTTCGAAAATCACTTCCATCGTATCAGGAATTGTCCGGTCGTCATCGAGGGCAAATCTTCCGCCATGAGCGGATATCGAGATAGGCGCCTGCTCTGACAGCATCCATCGCATCGCGTCGCAATAGTGCACGCCCCAGTTGGCCATCTGAGAGGAATAAAGCTGCAACCAACGGAATTTGTATAAAGAGATATTGTTTTTGTAAGAGCGTTTTGCCCGGGGCCCAAGCCACATATCCCAATCCAGACCATTCGGCGGGGTCGTATCGGGGAATTGGCCAATACCGTTCGGATACATATTACTTATGCGGTAGGCCCGGGCTACTGTTACCTTGCCGATTTTACCTGCCTTAATGTTTTCGGCGATTTGCATGTATGATTTTGAGGAGCGCCTGTGTAGGCCGACCTGGATTACTCTATTGTACCGCTTTGCAGCCTCAACCATCTTTCGACCTTCAAATATAGTTATCGAAAGCGGTTTTTCGACATACACATCTTTGCCGGCCTGAGAAGCCATGATAGTCTGGACAGCGTGCCAGTGGTCGGGTGTGGCAACAACTACGGCATCTATGTCTTTGCGGTCGAGCAGGCGTCGAAAATCCTTGTATCTTGTGACGTTGCGGTTCAGTTTTTCAGTCATTTTAGGGATTCTGCCGCCCAAGGAATCTTTGAGCTTTTGGTCAACTTTCGAATAATCTCTGGCCAGATACGGCTCGTAAGCATCGCAAAGGGCTACAACTTCAATATCATCCTGTTTTAAGAAGCCGTTAAGAAGCTGTGTGCCACGGTTTCCGACGCCGATAAAACCTACACGAATTTTTTCATTGGCGCCCCGTGCAGAGCTGATTAGAGGTGTTCCAATTGCATTTAAGCCTAATGTGACCGAAGCCGCCGCGGCGGTCGAGTTTTTCAGGAATTTTCGTCTTGTAGTTTTTTGCTTGTTTTCGTTCATTTTGTTATCTCCAAAAATCTTTAGTATTTTCCTTCAAAATCGGTGTAGATGGAATTTCAGCGATTGTGCTTTACTTTTTCTTCCCAATCTTCGAGCAATAATTTTAATTTTTGCAGGTCTTCTTCTCTGATGCTCAAGAGGTTATTTTTTTCAGCGGGATCTTTTTCGAGGTCGAAAAGATATTCTTTTATGTCGTCACCATCGCGTAGCCGGATATATTTCAGAGAACCATCCCTGACTGCTTTTCTTGTCCTTTCTCCCCTTCGAGCACGCCAGAAAAGCGTGCGTTTTTGAGTTGGCTTGTTAGTTTCTATCGCTCTTAAAATATCTATGCCGTCAAATGGGCGGTCCTTTGGTGGTTTGGTGCCAGCCGCTCTTACAATAGACCTGGAAAAATCCAAAGTTATACAGGCCTGATGCGATACCGTATCGGCAGGGATTACGCCGGGCCATTTTACGATACACGGAACTCTTATGCCGCCTTCGAAAAGATTCCCTTTGTAACCGGAGTAGGGTGAGTTATTGCCTTTGCTGTTGGCGCCGTTATCACTCATAAAGATAACGAGCGTACTATCAGCTATGTTTTTATCCTGTAATGCCCTTAGTATGTTCCCGATACCCTCATCCATCCGTTCAACCATTTCGGTGAATATTTCTCTGGAGCCTTTGTTGTAGTCGGCTTGCGGAACGGGTTTGTCTTTCTTGTCGTTAGGTCCCTGATAAGGAGTGTGTGGTGAGGTATATGGTACATAGAGGAAAAATGGGGTGCTCCGCGGGTGTTGAATAAATTTGACTGCCTCTTCTGTGATAAGGTCTGTAAGGTAGCCTTCACGTTTGATAGGGCTGTCATTTTGATAAAGAGCTGGTTGGCCGGTGTATTCGCAGTGGTGGAAATAATCGACTGCTCCACCTACCGGGCCGAACCAGTAATCGAAACCATGCCTTAGAGGAAAGAATTTCTTCTCATATCCAAGGTGCCATTTACCGCAGATTGCTGTTGCGTAACCGGCATCTTTTAGCATTCGAGCGATGGTTGTCTGTTCAGCGGGAAGGCCCATGTTGTTCGTTTGGCGTAAACGGATGGCATCGTCGTAACGGCCGACGTTGCCGATACCAAGGGCACATTCCAAACCACCAACACGATGTTGATAACGGCCCGTCAGCAGGGCGGTCCTGGTTGGTGTGCATTCGGGGGCGTTGGCATAGAAGGTTGTAAATCGGACTCCTTCGGCTGCCAGAGTATCAATAGCGGGGGTGCGAATATCAGTGCAGCCGTAACTTCCGAGGTCTCCGTATCCCAGGTCGTCGGCCATAATAAGAATAATATTTGGAACTTGCACATTCGTGGAAGCGCCAAAATGACATCCGGGGCAAACAGCACCAAGAGCGGTAAGTCCTGCGGTTTGAGCCAGAAACTGACGCCTTGTAATTGGCTTTGCCATAATAATATTCCTATAAATGGTAGAGTATGAAGATGTCCTATTATTCTTATTGTAGGGATGTCTAAGACAATCGAAAAGGTAAATTTTTAACTCTTCTTCAATAAAATCCGTGAATATTGGTTGTTTTTCGGGTATTTTGTTATCTTAGCGTTTTTCAAATTACATTTATTTTTTAAATTTAAGGCAGAGGATTGAATTGAAGGCTTTAATTCACACTAAACCATATTGTTTTGAGTATTCAGACTTTCCCGATCCTACAGCGGGTGATGATGAAGTGTTGATTCGCGTCAAGGCATGCGGCATTTGCGGTTCGGACGTTCATGGCTTTACGGGCAAAACGGGTAGAAGACTTCCTCCATTGATTATGGGCCATGAGGCGGCCGGGGTTGTTGAAGATATTGGCGAGAATGTGAAGAATTTCAAAAAGGGCGACAGAGTTTGTTTTGATTCGACAGTATATTGCAATAAATGCCAGCCCTGCCTGAATGGCTTATATAATCGCTGTGACAAACGTCAGGTATTGGGAGTTTCCACGCCGGAGTTTAAGAGACATGGTGCATTTGCTGAATATGTGGCAGTGCCTTCGTGGATTGTCTTTAATATCCCGGACAATATGTCATTTATTCAGGCGGCTTTTTTGGAGCCTGCGTCAATAGGTACGCACGCCGGCAACAGGCCACCGATATCTTCTGAGGATACAGTTGTGGTTATTGGAGGCGGGACAATAGGCCTTTTTGTTATGCAGGCAGCCAAGCTAAGAGGTGCGTCCAAAGTCATTGTGGTCGATATTAATGAATTTCGGCTTGGTTTGGCGAGCAAGCTGGGAGCAGATAAGGTCATCAATCCCTTGAAGTCCGACCTGAAAGAAATGGTTTTCAAGGAAACAAAAGATAAAGGTGCGGATGTTACTTTCGAGGTCGTTGGGTACGCTCAGACCTTCCGGGATGGGATTTCAATTACAAAAACCGGTGGACATATTGTTGCTGTTGGCAATCTGGAACAAACCGCTGAATTCAATCTACAGGAATTAGTTGCAAGAGAGCTGACTTTTAGGGGTTCTTATGCCAGTTCGGGGGAATTTAGTGAGTGTATAGGGCTTGTAGCTTCCGGTAAGATTAATATTGAGCCGTTAATCAGCGATGTTTTACCTTTAAAAGACGGGCCGGGTGCTTTTGAGCGTTTGCACAAGGCCGAGGAAAATTTGCTGAAAATTGTGTTAGAACCTTAGAGCACCTAATAAAATGATTCTGCATTCAAATGGCTTATTTCGTTTCTGGCGGCGTCAGGCTCCATCGACAATGTTGTACATTGCCTGTTTCGCCTTTCTTGCCAGAAACGAAAACGCTCATTTTCGGTGCTACGACTAATTTTATTAGGCACTCTTAAAATTTGAGGAATTAAAGATGCAGGACCTTTTTAATCTTTCCGGCAAGGTGGCGATTGTGACTGGAACAAGTCGTGGTTTGGGCCAGTATTTTGCACGGGCGCTTGCCAAAGCCGGAGCTGATTTGGTTATTACTAGCAGGGATTTGTCGAGACTGACCGAATTCAAGAAGGAAATAGAATCTTTGGGTAGAAAAGCGTTGGCTGTTCAGTTGGATGTGCTCTCGCAAAGTGACATTGATAATATGGTTCAGGCGACCATGAAAGAATATGGAAAAATTGATATTCTGGTTAACAATGCCGGTTTGAATATTCGAAACCCAAGTATCGAATTTACTCCAGAGGATTGGGACACTGTATTGGATACCAATCTAAAGGGGAGTTTTTTCTGTGCTCAGGCGGTCGCAAAGGAGATGATAAAACGAAACTGCGGCAGAATAATAAACATGGGTTCTTGTACATGTGTTTTCGGTATGGAAGGAATTGCGCCTTATACCGCAAGCCGGGGTGCTGTTTTGTTAATGACCAGGAGCCTGGCTGCGGAATGGGGTAAGTTCGGAATCACGGTCAACGTATTGGCTCCAGGCTGGTTTAAGACTGCGCAAAATGCAGTGTTATATGACAATAAAGAATGGCTGAAATATATCACGGACCGTATTCCTTTGAATCGTCCCGGGAAGCCAAATGACCTTGACGGTACGGTTGTCTTTTTGGCTTCGGATGCCAGCGAGTATATTACAGGCCAGATACTTTTGGTAGATGGCGGATTTACTACAGGGGCGACAAAAGCAAATATCTGAGAAATGCTGATTGATTATTTGTTAGGGAGGTTAATATGAATTTACGAGGTGTTGTTCTTGCCGGCGGCACAGGTTCTCGTCTTAGGCCATTGACCAAGGTTACAAATAAGCATCTTCTTGGCATCGGGCAAAAGCCGATGATATATTATCCCATTGAGAAATTAACTTCTATCGGTATCGGAGAAATCCTGATTGTAACCGGTCTCGAACATATGGGCGATGTAGTTAATCTGCTGGGTTCCGGAAAGGACTTTGGCTGTCGGTTTACATATAAAGTTCAGGATGAAGCGGGTGGAATTGCACAGGCTTTGGCGTTGGCGGAGAATTTCGCACAAAGCCAGCCGATGGTTGTTATCCTTGGCGATAATATTTTCGAAAGCAGTCTTAAAAAATATGCCGATAAATTCATTGCTCAGAAAACCGGTGCGAGAATACTCCTTAGACAGGTGTCAGACCCACAGCGTTTCGGTGTTGCGGAACTGGCCGATGGCAAGGTAATTGGTATTGAAGAAAAACCTAAAGAGCCGAAGTCGGATTATGCAGTGACCGGTATATATTTTTATGACGCACAAGTTTTTGAGATAATACGTGCCCTTAAACCATCAGCTCGGGGTGAGCTTGAGATTACTCATGTTAATTACGCCTATATTGAAAAAGATCAGTTGGCTTATGATATCCTCGACGGTTGGTGGACGGACGCGGGCACGTTTGAATCGCTTAGTCGAGCCAATGAATTAGTTTTAAAGCAACCTCCGCAATAACAAGAGATATCAGCATACAATGAATATTAAAGAGACGAAATTACCTGGAGTGCTCATATTGGAGCCGGATGTTTTTTCCGATGAGAGGGGATTCTTTTTGGAAACATGGAACAGTACGCGTTATGAGGTAGCCGGTATAAAGGGCTCCTTCGTGCAGGATAATGTCTCATTTTCCAAAAAAGGGGCCTTACGCGGTTTACATTTTCAATATCCTCAATCACAAGGTAAATTGATTCAGGTTTTATCGGGTGAGGTCTTAGATGTTGCTGTCGATATTCGCAAAGACTCACCGACTTTTGGCCAGTGGATTAGTGAGGTGCTTTCCGATGTGAACCACAGGCAGATGTATATTCCATCGGGCTTTGCTCATGGGTATTGTGTTACGAGTGAGACGGCGATTTTTTCATATAAGTGCACTGATTTTTATAATCCGAGGTGTGAAGGCGGGATTATCTGGAATGACCCGGATATTAATATTGACTGGCCGATGGAGGAACCCATCTTATCACCAAAAGATGCAGACTATCCCAGACTTAAAGATATTCGACCTGAGAAGTTGCCGCAAGTGGGGAGTCTATGATGTCAACTAATGATAGCATGATAGCAATTCTCGGCGGCCGGGGGATGCTTGGTACGGACCTGGCGCAAATATGTGGACAAGAGGGCTTCGATGTTAAAGTATTTGATTTACCGGAATTCGATATAACCGATTCTAAACAGCTTAAAGAAGCCGTTGGTAGCGCAAAAATAATCGTCAACTGTGCAGCTTATACTAATGTCGATGGTGCCGAGAGCGAAACCAAATCAGCATATCAGGTCAATGCAGAAGCGGCAGGGCGGCTGAGTGCTTTTGTGAGAGAAGCCGACGCATGGTTGCTCCATCTCAGCACGGATTTTGTTTTTGACGGCCGGTCGGACAGGCCATATATTGAGACTGACCTTGCAAAGCCTATAAATGAATATGGAAAGAGCAAACTGGCAGGGGAGCAGCTTCTGGGCCACAGCGGCAGCCGGCATTGCATAATGCGTGTGGAATGGACATACGGCCAAGCAGGCCAAAACTTTGTAACCAAGTTGATACAGCGTGCGAAGACTGACAAAGTAGTAACGATGGTTGATGACCAGAGAGGTTCGCCAACGGCTACGACCGAAGTTGCCAAGGTGATTTGTAAATTATTTAGAATAAAACCAGAGGGAGTGTTTCATTTCGCAAGTTCCGGTTATGTCAGCCGGTATGGAATGGCGGAGTTTATATTTGACAGGCTCTCGATGGATGTTAACCTGTTGGCCTGTAAAACAAGTGATTACGCCAGTGCTGCAGCAAGGCCGTTAAACAGCCGGTTCGATTGCAGCAAGATTGAAGCTTTGCTTGATGAGCCGATTGAATCATGGCAGGTCCCGTTGGAACGCTTTTTGAGGCAAGTATGAAAAAGATATTGGTTACAGGTGGTGCAGGATTTATAGGAAGCAATTTTGTGCAGATGGTGCTTTCGGAACGTCCTGATTGTTTTGTGGTCAATCTCGACAAGCTAACTTATGCCGGTAATCTTGAAAATCTCGCTGGATTTTTCGAGCATCCAAATTATAAGTTCGTCAAAGGCGATATATGTGACGGTGCATTAATCGGAAAAATTATCGATGAATATGAAATCTATGCAATAATTAATTTTGCCGCAGAGAGCCATGTGGACCGTTCTATTGCTGAGCCTAAAATCTTTATAGAGACCAATATATCCGGCACGTTAACTCTTCTTGAGGCTGCCCGTGATAAAAAACTGGAGAGGTTTATTCAAATCTCTACCGATGAAGTTTATGGCTCGCTCGGTGCGGAGGGTAAATTCACCGAACAAACACGGCTGAGTCCAAATTCGCCTTATTCGGCCAGTAAAGCTGCGGCTGACCATCTGGTAAAAGCTTTCGGCCATACCTGGGGAGTAAAATATAACATTACAAGATGTTCAAATAATTACGGCGAATATCAGTTTCCAGAGAAGATGATTCCACTGATGATAAACAATGCCCTTAACGATAAAGAATTGCCCGTTTATGGCGATGGCTTATATGTTCGGGATTGGCTGTATGTATATGATCATTGTACGGCTATATGGCAGGTTCTGCAGAAAGCTCCGTCCGGAGAGATTTATAACATCGGGGGCTGTAATGAGAAGGCGAATCTGGAAGTAATTGATATGATATTAGGTCGTCTTGGCAAGCCAAAATCTCTTATTAAGCATGTGACCGACAGACCCGGACACGACCGGAGATATGCCATCGATGCAAGTAAGATAATCAGCGAGCTTAACTGGCGGCCTTCCGTTAGTTTTGAAGAGGGTATTAATAAAACCATAGACTGGTATCTTCACAACAAGCAATGGCTCGGTAACGTTGTCTCCGGTGACTATCAGAAGTATTACGATTCGATGTACGGAAACCGCTGAGGCAAGGGAAAAGTCTTGATTAATGTCAAACCTTATTAAAGACAAAGCAACTATATGTATAGTGAATTATAAAACTCCGGACTTTATCCGACTATGTTTGCGCAGCATACGCAAGTTTACTAAATATTCCTATGAAGTCATTGTTGTTGATAACGATTCGCAGGATGAATCTTTGAAATACCTTAAATCTCTCAACTGGATTCGACTCATCGAGCGTCGTGCCGAGGCGAATGAACCTGGCGGAGGTTATGCCCACAGTGCCGGCCTTGATCTTGGTCTGGAGAACTGTAATACCGAATTTTTTATTTCGATGCACTCGGATACTTTTGTCCGGAAAGACAACTGGCTCAGAGATATTATTTACTATTTTAATGGCGATGAAAGTATCGTCTGTGTTGGTTCCGGGAAAATCGAATTGATACCGAAATGGCGAATCCTGCTCAAAAAAGCGACGGATTTTAGAACATTAAAGCGTAAGATTCTTCGAGAACCGGACCCTGTCGGTAAGTTTCGCTATTACAATCGCACAATATGTTCTCTATACCGGACAGATATTTTGCGTCGTGAGCGACTCTCGTTCCTTATGGACAGAGACAAGGGTTTGACGGGTGGTAAAAAGCTATATTTCGAACTCGTTGATCGTGGCCATAAGACCGTTGAGTTGCCGCCGTCGGTAATGGGTCGATTTGTTTATCACCTTGCTCACGCTACGCAGGTTATTAATTCGGGTGAGTTTAATCTTCGTGAAAGGACAAAAAGAAAGATAAACAGGAATATAAAGAAGATAATGAATTCACAACAAGTACAGGCAATTATGGCTGATAGTTCTCTGGATAATTAGATGTGTCGAAGTTGAGTAATATAGTTTTTACATAAAAAAGGGTTGTAATAATGAAGGCGTTGGTTAATTTTATTTGCTGTTTTGTGCCTCGAAAAAAGTGGCGTAAAAAAATAAGGTATAATCTGATATTCAGTAAAATACGACGAAAAGAACTTTTGGATCATGGGTTTAAAATAGATGCCGGTATTATAACTACGCCTCAAGGTGTTATGATAGATATTTCCGACACATCAGATCATCCTTTGTATCTCATTAAAGAGGTTT
>CBDURK010000104.1:0-8858 GCA_965369645.1 uncultured bacterium
TCATTCAGAAGCGAAAGAATCTCCAAAGCCCAGTTGAACTGCGCACAACCCTGGGATGCTATTTCTTCAAGCTGAGAGGTTATACATCGAAGGGAGTTGAAATTCAGGCCGGCTATTCGCCTCGACAACTCAGTGAAAAGACCGTTTGCATTGTTCAGCTTAACGGAAATTTCTATCTCCTCGGCAAGGTCGGCGGGCATTCTTTCGGTGTCAGGCTCGGAGCCGAAATTTACAGCCCAATCTCCGGGGGGACATGTGATTGGTTTTCCAAACTTGTCGGCACAGGAGAGAGAAGCATTCTTGCTGGCGGCGTTTTCGATGGTGAAGGAAAATGCACCTCCGTCGGTGTGGCAGCCGCCACGTGCGGTACAATAGCGGTCTGCAACGGGACGAAAACGAGGGTCTTCCGAACTAAGGGAATGCAGAGTGGCATCGATGGCCTGTTTTTCGGAACATATCAGGCCAATGCTGACGTCACCTTCCTGAAGAGCGAAAACCTGGGGCCTTAGCATAGCTGTGTCGGTTATGCCGAGCAACTGTAGTTTGTCTTCATCGGGATTGCTTCGGGCAATTATAAAGAACCACGGACCATCCGGGGAAGCGTGCATGTGCGTGGCCTGGATGGCACGGTAGATTTTTTTCTTTTCTTCGGGAAGATTTGCAAAGTCCAGCTCCATAGTCGGGGCAAGGGCTTCGATGACGTATTCAATCGGGTATCGCCAGACGCGGTGCCAGAGGTCGAATAACAGTACTGAAACTTCGGTGTCGGTCAGGAACTGCGGCATTATGTTGTGTTGGCGGAGATATTGTGAGATACTGTAGTAATTCGCGAAGTCGCCATTGTGCACAAGTGCTTCGTTCATGCCGATGAAAGGATGAGCGCCGGCGGGATGCCAGACTCGGCCTTTCGTGGGATATCGCTGGTGGGCAATCCAGATATTGGATTTCATATCTTCAAGCCCGTAGTACTGTACGACCTGTTCGGCGTAACCAACGATTTTGAAAATCATAAGGTTTCGTGCATGGCTGAGGACGAAAGCGCGTTTCTCACCGAGTGCTGCGTAGAACTTCGTATTGAAATTAAAAGTGTTCTGATAGATGAATTCGTCTTCGACAATCCTTGAGGGAGCCTTGTCGAGGTTGTTTTCTTCGGCAAAGCGATTGAGCTTGTCATCCTTTACACGGACAAAGTACCTCACGATATCGGGGGGGGCGACCTCAAGACCTACTTCGCGATGGTCATCGACGTGCGAGAGCTTTTCCATGTGGTCGATGCTGAGGTTTTCTGTGATGAATTGTTCGGCTTCAGAGGCGGCGTTGGAATCGAGCAGGGCAATCTGGAGGATATAATCGTCACGTAATATTTTGGCATCGACGCCGAGCTGCTCCGGCACAAGACCGGCCGCAGCGATGCCCCCGCCTTTTCCGTTGCCCCGGTTTCGCATTTGGAAGGAAGGTTCAAATATGTGACGTCCGCTGACCGGAATGCTTGCTGCGAAACCTACGACACCGCAGCCCCCTTCCTGGACCATATCCTCATCGGAAAAGTCACGGGGATTCAAGCCTGATATATATTTTTTTCTTGAAGAAAGAATATTCTTTGCAAATCTATTCATATCGTATTCTCACGTTTTATGCTTTTAATCCTGCAGGCTATCATTCTGTCGTCTCGGGCTTGTTATCGTAGTCGAGGTGGGCGAGCAGGTCGGAGCGGCCTACCAATTGCTTTGTACTTTTCAATCCAAGCCGCCAGCAAATGTACTGAAGCTGTTTCGACCATGAGTGGAAAAGGTTAATGAGTCTCAGTGTTGACCAATCCAAAGAGAACATTTCGGAAAGCTCCGGATCGGTGGTAGCGATACCTCTCGGACAGCCCCTGCCGCTTTCGCAGGCACCACATCTTATACATTCGAGTGCGACAACTTCGGCGGTTCCAATCACAACGCCGTCCGCGCCGAGAGCGATGGCCTTGGCAAGATCCCATGCAGTTCGCACGCCACCTGAGGCAATCAGAGTAATCTTGTCTCGTATGCCCTCGTTCTTTAGGAAAGTGTGCACTTTGCCGATAGCGTATTCGATTGGCATGGCGATGTTTTTCTTGGCTATGTCCGGTGCGGCGCCTGTTCCGCCGTAACCTCCATCAAGATGTATTATGTGGGCGCCTGCAAAATAGCTACCGACAGCAACCATGTCAACATCACTGGCGCCGGAGACCTTTACAGAAACCAGGGCCTTCGGATTGACCTCCTTTATCCAGTCCACGTGTTTTTTGTGGTCCTCGATGGAATAGACCGAATGGAAAGGAAACGGTGAAAACAGCGAGGTTCCCTGAACAGCTTCCCTCATCCTGGCAACGACAGGTGTATTCTTGTCACCGAGCAAGTGACCGCCAAGGCCGGGCTTGGCGCCCTGGGCATATTTGAATTCGACGATTCTCACACGGCGTATTGTATCTTCGCTTACACCGAAGAGTCCTGTTGCGACCTGGACAATGACGTTGTCATCGTATTCTTGCAGTTCTTTTGGGTAGCCTCCTTCACCCGTACAGGTAAAGGAATTAAAGGCCTTGTAAGCCTTCGCCCTTGAGAGCATGGTTGCAAGGCTGATAGAGCCGTAGCTCATACCGCCGCCATAGAACGGGATACCAATAGGAACATCAGGGCGGCCGTCTCGGCGTTTGTTAAGAGTTATGCCAAGATCAACATCCTCGGGTTTGAATGAGGCTTCCGGCTTCTTCTCCGGAAAGACGATGTCTATTCTGTCGAAGCCGCCACCGGAGGCTCCGTGTTTGTACTCAATATTATTATTTGGGGGCATACCAGTGGCCGCCTGTTCCCATGTGTTGACGAGAAGGTCCGCAGTCCATCGGGGGTCGCCAAACGCTTTCCACATAGGGTCGGGACCGACTCGTAGTGCATTTACAGGGCAACTGTTAACACAGAAGGAACCGGCAAGGCGGCACACTTCGGAGCCGCGGCAAAGATGAGACTTTGGAGCGAGCATTCTTTTGCCTGCCTTTACATGGACACCATACTTGCAGACTTCGGCGCATTTGCCGCAGGCTACGCAATCAGATGTCCTTACGACTCTATAGACAGCAAGAGAGTTTCTGAATCTTGACGGGCAAGGTGAGGCAAGTTCCGCGTTAGCTTCAGGATAATCTGTCTGAATCTCAGCTTCCTGGGCGGGATATGTTGGTTGTTCACTGGCAGTCGATTCGAGTGACTCTTCGAGAGTGCGGGTTCTTTTACCAAAGAACGGGCCAAAGTTGTCGCGTTCGAGGTCCTCGAAGAACATGACTCTTCCAAGTTCGCCTCGGAGGCGGCGTACTTCGCGGAGACCCATTGCTCCCAAAACCTCGATTAATTGAGAATGCCATGAACCCAAGAGGTTAATTATTCGCTGTGCCCCCCAGTCATCGGGAGTCGAGTCAATTTCTACGGGGCAGCTTTTTCTATCGGAGCAGTCCTCGCAGAGCCTGCATCCGAGTGCGACCAGGAGTGTTCTGTCCAGCGCAATACCATCGACACCGCAAGGAATAATTTTAGCTACGTGCTCGGCAAGTGCCATTCCGCCGCTGATAAGGACGGTAACCTGGTCTCTCAGAGCTTTTTCGAGCAGAGCGTTATGGACTTCTTCGACAAGCTTGATTATGAAGTCTTCGCTGCGCTTTCCGAAGCCTTTGCCTTTATAAGTTGCCTGAAGATGAATTATTCCAGTACCAGCGTCAGCCAGAGCAGTCGCCTGCTCAACGGCGTTTTCATCGAGCGGCAGTCGTACCGATATGATTATGCCGGGATTTGCTTCGCTTATTTTTTTGATGGCGGTGTGAATGTCATTTGACCATGCAAGTTCGACGATAGCTATGCCGTAAAGCTCTTTGACATCATCGCAGGCCGGATCGAACCGCACAATGAGATGCTCTTTATGTTTGCCAAGCAGGCCGTTTGCTTCCTTGAGAGAAGCGACGGCGAAGGTGTTGGCGCCGACTGCCGCGGCAACTATCGCTTTTCTTATGGAGTCAGCAACAAACTTGTTGTCCGGAATGTCGAGGACTATGGGTATGGGTATCTCGGCAAAAGCGGGGATTTCGGTCACCAGATCACGCTGATCATCGAATTGCAACCACCCTGGACGTCTTCCCAGCTCTATTGCGGTGGAGATGTACTCACGTCCGTGTATGCCATCCCTTGTAGGTCTCACAATCTCGGACATATCAGTCCACATTGAATCGAAGCCTGAACTTGCAAAGAGCCCGCGGTAACCTGCACCGGAGACCGGAATTTTGCCGGTCTCGGACAGGTCCCATATATTCATGATGATATCGGGACTCCAGTATTCGTTGCCGAGCCTCTGGTATTCGGGATTGGGCGTCCGGAAGAGGATGTTCTTTTTGCATTCCTGTACGCAGCGCATACAGCTTATGCAAAGCACGTCGGCAGTATCTACAACCTGCGGAGTATCGAAACTTCGCTTTCTGTAAACATCATAGACGCAGGAGTCGCGTTTGACACATTGCATGCAGCCGAGACAACCGTCGCTTTCAATTGCGCTCAACTTCGGTATTGGAAAGAACCTTGGTTCCGCTGATTTAACTTTTATGTGATATTTTGCTGGCATATTCTTTACTCATATATGCGATTCAGAATTAATCTGACGGTTTCGGCTAATAAACGTGCGGACGTGGAAGGAGCCCTGCGGCCTTTATAACGTCCGGTAAAAGCCCCTCTGCCTCTATTGCCTGAAGGTGAACTCCTTTTATGCCGCTGAGGTTCTTTATGGCATCAATAAGCTCAAGAGTTATTTTGAAACCCTCCGCCTTGGGGTCAGCGGCGTCTTTCATTCTCCCGATCATCTCATCGGGAACCTCGATACCGGGGACATTGGCGTTCATATACCTGAGCATTCCGGCAGATCGCGGGATAATAATACCTGGCAGAATCGCTGCCTTGTCGGTAAGGCCCATGTCTTCGGCGCGCCTTACGGCTTCGGCAAAACGTTTGACGTCATACACGGCCTGGGTCTGGATAAAATCTGCACCGGCGTTTATTTTTTTCGCAAGCCTGATTGTGCGGAATTTTTCAGGGGGTCCGAGCGGCGTCCATGCGGCGCCAATTAAGAACGGAGCGGCCGGTGAAATCGAGTCACCGCCTTCCTGGATGGCCTCGTCACCGAGTCCTTTTACAACTCTAATCAATTGGATAGAATCGATATCAAAAACATTCTTTGCACCCGGATGTCCGTGGAGTTTGCCTCCTGCGCCAGCGGACTGATGATCGCCCGAGAGGCAAAGAACGTTCCTCATCCCCAAAGCCCATGCACCGAGGAGGTCCGACTGTATGGCAATACGATTTCTGTCACGGCATACTATCTGCATCACAGGTTCAAGGCCTTCCTGAAGAAGGATTTTGGAAGCCGCAATACTTGACATGCGAACAACGGCGGTCTGGTTATCGGTAACGTTGTAAGCATCGGCAACACCGCGAAGAACTCCGGCCTTCTTTTTTACTTCAGACGGATCAGGTCCTCGCGGCGGACCAACTTCAGCAGTAACCGCGAATTGACCGGCTGAGAGCACGCGTCCCAGGTTACTTCCTGCAAAAGTTTTCATTGTCTAAGGTCCTCCCGAATTACTCTTTTTGGTCCACCATGACGAGAATTAGACCAGTTTTTTGCCTTTTGTAGTTTAGAGAGCGATTCGAGCTGGCCCCTTTCATTTGCACGTTCAACGATAAGGTTCCAGATGCAATCTATGTTTTCGTCGATCTCACAGTTTCCATCTTTCCGGGTTCCACCGCAGGGTCCGTTTAAGAGACTCTTTGCACAGCGGGCGACGGGACAAAAACCGAAAGTCTCACCGAGAACACAATCACCACATGCGGCACATCTTGAAGCCCAGAGGCCTGCTTCTTCACGGATAGTAAGGGCCGATGTATTTACGCCGGGATAAACGGGCAGAGGATCGTACCTTTCGGCCAGGGCCTGTATGCCTATGCCACAAGCGATACTCATTATGGCGTCCACTTCGGCGGCCTTTTCAGCAAGCTGTTCAACAAATTCCCATTCGCACTGCTTTTCGAGAGTGTCGGTTACTATCTCGATGGAGTGTCCCTGTTTTTCCAAGGCCATGCGAAGCAGCGGTGCAAGAGTTTCGACCTCTTTTTCACCGCCTGCGGCACATTCGGCAACACAGGTCGCACAGCCAACTAAGAGTACCCTCTTGTGGCTTTTGAGTTTATCAATTAGCTCATCAAGAGGTTTCCATTCTGCAAAAATCACTGTTATTTTCCTTTCTTCATCGGATTTATTCCAAGGGGCCGGACCGCATCGGCTCGGGCACTTGCAAGTTCTATCAGTTTTTCCGGCGATTGTGATAATTTACGGCTGATGCCAACTCTCTCGGGAGCATAGCCAATCTTTTCGAGCAGGCCGCGAATGTATTCGATGCGTCTTTCAGCACGGAAGCTTCCAACAAGGAATTTGCAGCTTTTTTCAGGGCAGGCAACAATTTCAACGGCATCGGTGCCCGATTCAAGTATTCTAAGAATGTAGGAAACTTCTATCTTGCTGCTGCAGGGCATCATTATCGCACGGATGGAAAGACCGGGTGTTTCCTGGGACCATGCGGATGCTTTTGCATCATCGCAAAGGCCATGTTGACAATAAAGCACTACAACTTCCGGATCCTGATTGGGCTGTTCTGACTCGTCACTCATATATTGACTTTCGAAAAACTTTATTTTTCTATATGTCTTTTTCGATAAATTGGGATTGCTATCGAGCAAGACTTAACTAATATAAATTATTTGAATGTTTCAAGAATATACTCTTATATTATACTGTATTTTTTTGAACTTGACGCTGAGATTCCTCTAATAAACACTATTAGCCTTGGTTATACGTAATGTACATAATATTTAAATATATGATGGGCAAGGCTCACTTTGTTAAACCGCCCGTTAGCAACCCTGGTAATTCTGAGCAAGCCTTGACCAAAACACAATTCCGACTGTTTTTTTACATTTGATAATGTAAATAGAAATTATCTTACTTTAGAAACAACATCTCCGCATATGTCGGCAGCGGCCAAAGTTCGGCGTCAACAATAGCTTCCAGTTGGTCAGCCGCTCGTCGAACTTTAGACATTGCTTCGATAACAACCCCCCTGTAGTATTCAGCCTGTTTGGAAACGCCAGTTATTTCGCCGGCTTTGCCGGTATCCTTTTCAAGTTTTTTCACACCTTCGTCCAAAGAACTAATCAGACTGCAAAGCTTCTCGAGCATCGCTTTCTGTGTGTCGGCAGAGACACCGGCCGAGCTGATAGATTCCACTGCACCGGCTAAGCGGGAAGAATATTCCACGCAGGCGGGCAGAATCTGCCTTTTGACCATATTCAACATCGTCATTGCCTCGATATTGATTTGCATACTGTAAGCTTCAAGTAAAATCTCGGTTCGAGCCTGAAGTTCGGCTTTAGTCAGCACCTTTTGCCTCTCAAAAACATTAACGTTTTCTTCATCCATGATAGTATTGAGCGACTCAACCGTAGAGCAAATATTCGGCAATTTTCGCTGTTGGGCCTCTTTGACCCACTCGGCCGAGTAGTTATCACCATTGTATATCACATGGGAGTGTTCAGTGGCAATTCTTTTAAGAATCACCTGTGCACAGGTAGTAACATCCCCGGCCTTTTCCAGCTCATCGGCAATTTCTGCCAGAACATCGGCAACGATTGTATTGAGCACAAAAGTCGGGCCTGCGGTTGATTGTGTCGAACCGACCATCCGAAATTCGAATTTGTTGCCTGTAAACGCAAAAGGTGAGGTCCGGTTGCGGTCGGTACAATCTTTCGGCAGAGGCGGCAGGCTTGAAATACCCAGCTTTAGTTCGCCACCCTGTTTCGATGTCTTTGCCCCCTCGGCTGCGAGCTGTTCAAAAATGTCGGTTAACTGATCACCGAGGAAAATCGAGACTATCGCCGGAGGTGCTTCGTTGGCGCCAAGCCGGTGTTCGTTGCCGGCATTGGCGACACTGGCTCGCAACAGCCTGGCATATTTGTCAACCGCCCTGACAACTGCGCAAAGCACAACCAAAAAGACCATGTTGTCATGCGGAGTTTCGCCGGGATTAAGCAGGTTTGTTCCATCATCTGTTACCAGGCTCCAGTTGTTATGCTTGCCCGAACCATTGACTCCGACAAATGGCTTTTCGTGCAGCAGGCAAACAAAATCATGACGGGCGGCAACTTTTTGCAGTGTCTCCATTGTTAGCTGATTATGGTCGGTAGCGACATTAACCGTGGCGAACACCGGAGCCAACTCATACTGTCCCGGCGCAACTTCGTTATGCTGCGTCTTTGCGGAAACGCCGAGCTTCCACAGCTCAATGTTTACTTCGTACATGAACGACGCCACTCTTTCGTGGAGAGTACCAAAATAATGGTCATCCATCTCCTGGCCTCTTGGTGAGGGGGCACCCAAAAGAGTTCGTCCCGTCAGAACAAGATCCAGACGTTTCTCATAGAACGAGCGGTCAACAAGAAAATACTCCTGCTCCGGCCCGAGCGTTGCCAGCACATGCTGCGAAGTTTTATTGCCGAGAGCACGAAGAACTCGCATCGCCTGTTTATTCAGAGCTTCCATTGATCGTAGCATAGGTGTCTTCTTATCCAGAGCCTGGCCTGTGTACGAACAAAAGGCACTTGGAATATACAAAGTGATATTTTCGCCGTCCTCTTTGATGAAAACCGGCGAGGTGCAATCCCACGCGGTATAGCCGCGGGCCTCAAACGTCGCCCGCAGCCCGCCCGAGGGGAATGAAGAGGCATCGGGTTCTCCCTGACAAAGCTCTTTGCCGC
>CBDURK010000105.1:0-8769 GCA_965369645.1 uncultured bacterium
AAAGAGCGGCGCGCAACTTAGAAAGGCGCCGGCTAATATCGCAAGCCAGAGGCGGTCTGCGAGCTGGTACAAAACAAAACAGCTTACCCCCATTACCATAAAAGCAATCATGTGTTGTTCTTTTACGTTGCCGTACTTGGCCATAAGGGGAGCTGATAAGTATATTGAGGCAATAATTACCCCAACAGTGGCAGGCAGGGTTCCGAAGAGCTTTCGCATCGCGATAAACATCAACACCAGGGCCGCCGCCTGGAGGATTGCCTGAATGAGTTTCGGGCCGGTATCATTAAAGCCAAACAGCTTGACGCCCAGCATATTTATCAGCAGGGTTCCCATTTGGGCGCTGGGTTTTTCATCGATACCGATTTTTGCTCCGTCGAGTATTCGCTTGGCTGAATAAACATAAGCCCCACTGTCGAAGGCGCCGGGTGAATTAAACTCGAAATACTTGCCCATGCAGAAGGGAATTGCCGCCAGAATTGCTATTATGATTAAGACAATAACAGGTTTGCTGCTGAGCAGTTTTGCCGAATCCGGCCAGTGGTCTTCCTGATGGTCGAGCGGGTGAACATTATGCTTATGCGGATCTATCGGTCTTCTTGAGCGTTTGTGCTTTTGGGCGGGCTTACTCATTTACTTAACTCCGTTGTCCGCTTTCGGGAGGATAAGCTCCGGCGGTAGATTCGAGTATCTGTTTTATAACATAGGTCGGCCGGTTTTGTGATTCGTGATACGTACGTACCAGAAGCTCAGCGAGCAGGCCCATCAGGATAAATTGAATGGTGGTGGTAAAGAGCATAGCGGTCATGACCAGTAATGGGTTTCTATTGATAGGGAAATCGTTGGCGATTTTTTGATATACCACAAACCAGCCTGAGGCGATGGCCCCGATGCCGCTTGCTAAGCCCAGTCCTCCGAAGATATATATCGGCTTTGTGGAGAAAGAGCCGAGGAACTTGACTGTAATAAGATCTAAAATTACTTTAAATGTTCGTCCTATACCGTATTTTGTTTTGCCGGCGGTTCTTGGCCTGTGGTTGACCACCATTTCAGCGATTCTGGCACCACTCCAGCTTGCCAGGGCGGGTATGAAGCGGTGCATTTCGCCGTATAGTTTTATCTCTTCGAGGACCTCTTTTCGATACGCTTTGAGTGTGCAGCCGTAGTCGTGGAGTTTTACGCCGGTAATCCTTGAAATCACCCAGTTGGCGATTTTAGAGGGCAGCAGTCTTGTTATGGCGTTATCGTGTCTTTTTTTTCTCCAGCCGCTCACGACGTCAAATCCTTCGTTGAGCTTGTCAATCATATCAGGTATATCCGCGGGGTCGTTTTGCAGGTCGGCGTCTAAGGCAACGATGATTTTGCCTTTGGCGTAGGTGAAGCCAGCACTAAGGGCAGAGGTCTGGCCGAAGTTTTTGCGGAAGCAAATGACGCGCATTTGGTTGTCTGCTTTTTGCAAATCTGCTAAAATATTGAAACTATTGTCGCTGCTGCCATCATCGATGAATATTATTTCGTATTGATATTTACCTGTTAATATTTGGGTGATTTGTTCGTATAGTGGGCCGATATTATCCTGCTCATTTAATAACGGTACGACTACCGACACTTCGGGACCTTGACTGTGCATACTTTACTTCCTATAATAGTGTGCCCTATAATAATAGATACAATATCGGCTGTAAAGCCGAACGCCAGTAATTAAAAATCGGCTGTGAGGAGACTGAAAGGACAGGAATAACAGTAAAGCACCGTGCAGGGGCATTTTCGGAGCGATTGTTGTTGTAGTCGAGGTATTTTGGGTTTATTTTCGGACCTTGAATCCCTGGCGAATGATCCGGGCCTGTATGGTAATAGAATCTTCCTCAGTGGAATTTTGCTGTTTTGAGTGAGAAAAAAGGAAATATTCTAAGCGTGATACGGTTGAAATTGTCTCAGAATTTTCTTGATTTAGGGTATTGATTTTGTTACAATACAGGCGTCAATAATCAAGTGGCAGTGTTACATCATAACTTAAATGGGGAGATGATACATGGTACGAAATTACCTGGTTTTATTGTTTGTTGGTTGTTTTTTGCTTTTGCAGTTCGGTTGCCAGGAGCAGAATATGCCGGCAGAAAAGCTTTCAGTTGAACCTCAGAGCACAGGAGTTGATTCATCCGAGAAAGCCGAAGCCGAACCACAAAATGATAATGCCTCACCGATAATTACATTTGAAAACAAAGTTGCCGATTTTGGACAAGTCGGCGTAACTTCAGGTAAGAAGGTCGCCGAGTTTAAGTTTACCAACAGCGGTAAGAGCTTATTGCAAATCAAGGAAATTGAGAAATGCTGTGGCGTTGTTGCCAAGGTGGATAAGACCGAATATGCTCCGGGTGAAAGCGGTGTTGTGAAGGCTGAATTTCAGGCTTTTCAAAAACCCGGCCTGTATATGAAGAATATCTATGTCAACTCGAACGATAAGACACAACCCAGGTTAGCTCTGACTATTAAAGCGATGGTCGTATCGAAAGTCAGTTACTCGCCGAAGAGACTGAGGCTTTTCCTTGAGGAGGACAATGCCGGCTGTCCGAAGATTGTAATTAACAGTCTCGATGATCGGCTATTTTCAATAACGAAGTTCACTTCGACGGGCGATAGCATAACCGCTGATATTGACAGCTCAGTTGAAGCGACTAAATTCGTACTTTCACCCATAGTTGATATAGAGAAGCTGAATAACAATCCCAAAGGACGAATCACCATTAGTATGACTCATCCGGAGGAGAACACGGCCCAAATAACCTTTGACATGCTTCCGAAATTTTCAACGAGCCCGCCGTTAATTATCGCTTTTAATGCTGCTGCGGAAAAGCCGATAGCCAGGAAAGTATCCGTTCTCAACAACTATGGTGGTGCTTTTGAAATTGAATCGGTTTCGTCGCCGAATAACGCGATTAAAGTTCTCAGTCAGCAGAAAATTCGCGACGGTTACCAGCTTATGGTGGAAATGACACCGCCGGCATCCGAGGGTAAAACGTTTTTCACGGATGTTCTTGTTGTAAAGATAAAAGGTGGTGATGAACTGAAAGTTGTCTGTCGGGTCTTTTACAAACAGTAATATTATCGAGCACTAATTAGATATAAGTCTTCCTGCACTAAGTAGGGAACATAACCAAGTGCTTTTGGGGGTGGATTGAAAACTAACCTGTATATAATTCGATTGGTAAGCTGCATTTTCGTGGCGGTGCTTTGTGTATCGTGCGGGTCGGATGTGAAAACCGTGCCGTTGGCGAAGAGACCTGCGAAGGCCGATGCGGTGACTGTCTTTTTTACCGGTAACATGCTTGGGGAGTTGAAGCCCTGCGGTTGTTCGGGTGGACAGCTTGGCGGGCTCACCAGGCGCGCTACAATTTTCAACCGTGTTTCCCAAGACAAAAGAATGATTATCGATACCGGTTCTCTTGTGGAAGGTCAGAGCGAACAGGACACAATCAAGTTTAATATAACACTCCAGGCTTACGGGCTGCTCGATTACGATTTAGTCAGTCTGAGCGAAGAAGATATCGAAATGGGGAGGAATGTCGGGCTTTTGGATGATACCGGCTCTCTTTTTAATATCATAAGTTCAAAGCAATCATCCGATGTGGATATTCCTGCGAAGTTTACCAGGAGCCTGTTACTCAGAGATAAGCCTGTATTAGTAACTGTTGCTGCTTTTGATGCGAAAACAACACCGATAGGGCAAATTGGGAAGCTTTTTGCCTCCGGTGTTAATCCGGCACAGATGGACAGCAAGTCTAAGGTCAATATCCTTATACTGAACCATTGTGATGATGCCATTATCGATTTTATTACCAAGAAGGTGCCGGTGGTGGATTGTATTGTGCGTCCTTCCGAGTCTGATGAGCCTCGGGTAGCCGGTGGTCTTAATAACAGGCCTTTGGTTGTTTCAGTGGGACGGTTCGGCAGATACGTAGGCGGCCTGCAAATAACAGAATCTCCCGCTTACAAAGGTAAGCCGAGATTGAGTTTTCTTACTGTCCCGGTTACAGAAGAACTGAAAGAGGATGAGTCTCTTGTGCAGTTGTACAAAGGTTATCAACAAATTGTCGGAGAGAGGAATCTTTTAGAGAAATATCAGCGATTTATTTTGCCTGATAATCTGGAATATAGCGGGTCAGAGTCCTGTAAGGCTTGTCATGAATACGAATATGAAAAGTGGAGTCAAAAAGCTCATGCACGCGCATACGCGACGCTCGAGCGAGTCGGCTCGCAGCTTGATCCTGAGTGTGTTACTTGTCATGTTGTCGGTATGGAATATGAGAGCGGGTTTGTTTCTGAGCAGAAAACCGGCCATATGAAAAATGTCGGCTGTGAGAATTGCCATGGTCCTGGCTCGGAACATATCAGAACAGAAGGTGATACAGCCTTAACAGAGCCGAAATCAGGGTGTATTGATTGCCATACACCTGATCATAGCGGAGAGTACGCGGGAAACGAGGGTGTTTTTCTGGAAAAAATCGTTCATTGGCGGGAACCAAGCACCAGCGGAAGTGTCAAATAATAAAGGGCATAATAACCCTAATACGAACGATTTGCATACTTAAGAGAGCGATATGATAAAAACATTGCGAATAATGAGTGTTCTGGCGGTGGCTTTAGCGGCTGTTTTGGTGGTTTTTTCTGTCGTGGTTTTTGGGGCCCACGGCGATAAAGACATCGAGGAGCTGCTGGGCGAGCCGGATGTGATCGAGAAGTTCAACAACAGTGCGGGTAATAAAGCGGCGAGAGGGACAAGCCAGATATCTCCTCTTGTCCAGCAGGCCGGGGCATTTGCTTTGTATCTGAATCCGCCCAAGCCGAAAGCGCCAATACCTGTAAAAGGTCGTCCTTCCACTGTTAAACGCGCACCGTCTTCTACGACAAAATTTAAGGTTATGGGCACAAGTTATTACAAGGGCAATCCTGAATCGTCACTGGCTTTGATTGACGAGCCGGGCAAAGGATTACACTGGGTCAGGCAGTCCAGTATGTTAGGTCATTTGCTGGTTGAGGAGATAAAGGACGGTGTTGTTGTTTTTAAGGACAATAATGGAACTTTCGAGCAAAAAACCGAAGAGACGCCGCATATAAGTCTTCTTGAAGGGGCGCCTGCTGTTCCTTCGAAACCTGCTGGTATTTCCAAAAGCCCGGCGAGAAAGCCAGTTTCCAGGTCTTCTGCAGCAGCTACTGTAAAGCCTTCTACGAGGTATTCTGGGAAGACGGGTTCTCGTGTTGTCAAGCTGCCGAGGTCTCCGCTGCCGCGTAAAACCAATGCAAAAGAGTCGGCTATGACGGAACTCGCAGAAAAGCTGACGCAGTTTCAAAGAAGTTTTAAGTCTGGTAAGGCCACTGCCCAGGAAAAAGCTGCGATGATGAATCAATATATTAAGGAATTCGAAGTTTCGAGATCTTCGGATTTAAGCAACGAGGATAAGGAAAGGCTTAGTATTTTAAGCAAAGAATTAATAAAGAAAATGAAGGAGCCGACAAGCTCCGATCAGAAATAAAACGGCGATTTGGAATATTTTTTAATTTATCGGGTTAAGGGGTGATAAAGATATGGTAAACAAAGAATTTTCTCGCGGATTTTTTAGCAGATTGCTTGTTTTGTCAATAGCTCTGTTGATGTTCAGCACTTGTCTTTTGGCCGCTCAGGATGGCGCGTCAGAGTCGATGCAGTACAAGATATTTCCCTTGAAGTACATCCCTGTAGAGCGGGGTATAAAGTATCTTGCCGACATTGGTATAGGGACGGTTTCGTCTTTTCCCGGTTCTTCAGCTCTATTGGTGACAGCCAATCCTGATGAGCTTATCAAGGCAATGGTAATATTGAATCTTGTTGACAGCCAGGGTCGATTTGAAATGAGCAGGTTATCAAGTGCTTCGGCGGGTAATAATTTTCCATCGAACGAGAGGATTGCATCGAAACTCAGTAATATAGCCATCGGCAGCTTCTCAAATCCTCCGGCCGTGAATGCCAAATACAGGGCGATGATAGATGTCCACAACGGCGCGGTGATTGTTATTGCCCCGGTGAGGAAGCTGGAAACGATTCTTTCAGTGGTCGAGGAATTATCGGGCCGGGAGAATCTTTTTGCACAGAATAATTCCAGCGCTGCCAGTCATTGGACAGCACCTGCATTAGCGAGGCCGAACATGCCGGGCCTTCCTTTTGCAGCCCAGGGCAGCGTAATAGCTCAGCCAAGCACCGTTCCAACGATGCTTGAGAAAGAGATGGCCGAACTGCCAGCCGCTGTTAAGCCGTATGAACCGGAGTCGATTCCAAACGGGGAAGATACTCTTCAATTAGCTTTGCCGGACAAACTTTCCATAGGGGATTTTTTGGGCTTTGTGGGTGAGCATCTACAGCTCAACTATTTGTACGACGAGGCCAAGGTTAAAGGCGATATTACACTCAGACGTCACGGCAGGCTTCGCGGACCTATCAAATTAAAAGAGCTTTATCCCTTGTTGGAATCCGTATTACAGTTCCATGGTTTTGTAATGACTCGCAGAGGCGATTTGGTAACTATAGTTCCCGCGGCAGAAGCTCAAAATATCGATCCTGAATTATACCCAGACTCAAAGGGCATCGCGATTGGTGATGCGGTGATAACCCGTATCTTTAAGCTGCAGCATATAGATACAACCAATGCAAAGAATCTTCTGGATTCGATGAGGCTCGTTGTCGATGCCAAGGAGATACCCTCAACGAAGACACTGATTGTTACGGGATTCAGCTATCGTATGCCGCGTATCGAAGCACTTCTGGATTTGGTGGACAAGCCGGGAGAGCCGAAAAAGTTCAGATTCAGGCAGTTGCAGTACACAATGGCGGAAACGCTGTCTCCGAAAATTCAGGCACTTGCCGAACATTTAGGCACTATATCCATTACTATTGCCAAAGGACCGGCAACGGCACCGAAAAAAACAAGCACTGCTCGGAGACCCGGGGAAACAACTGCCGCATACACACAGCGAATTCGCCTGGATTCTCAAAGAAGAGCCGCCGCTGCTCGAACATCGACTACAGCAACGGGCGAGCAGGATCAGGCCACTGTGTATCTCGATGCCGACGAAAGAACAAACCGCATTTTGATGATAGGTACTCAGGAACAACTTGATGAAATCGAGGACTTAATAGATACTCTTGACGTTGCACAGCAGGACCTGCGAACTTTGAAATTATACAAAATCAGGTACGTTGATGCCGAGGAGGCAAGAAGGAAGCTGGAAGAGCTTCGTATAATTACGCCTATCCAGAGGTCGGCTTATCCTTATTCTTCGAGACTTACAGGCGGTGCGAGACAGCCGGTTACATCGACCAGGACGCAGCCAACAACGACAACGAGGTCTCCAACAACAAGGTCTCAAATGGCCGGCGAATTACCCGAGAACATTGCCGGAGAGCCGCAGGTAGTTGTAGTTGAATCGACGAACTCGCTTTTAGTTAATGCTACTGCCGAGCAGCACACCCAGATAGGCAAGATAATCGCCTATGTGGACAGCGAGATGGACGAGGAGGACATACCTTATAAGATTTATCCGCTGGAAAATCAATCTCCAGACCATTTGTTTTCGATACTGGAGCCTCTTGTTCAGGAGACCGTTTTGGACAAAGAGGGCAAGATTGAAAGCGTTATAAGAAAGCAGGAAGAACAAATAACTATAGTTCCCGACCCGAACACTTTTTCATTGGTTGTCTATGCGAGCAAAAAGAACCAGGTATGGATAGGTGATCTGATAGAGAAATTAGACCAGAGAAGGCCTCAGGTCCTTATTGATGTAACCCTGGTCCAGATATCTAAGACTGACGCATTTAATTACGACCTTAATATCATCCAGAGTTTTCCGGATTTGGTCGCCACTTCGGGGCTGACCAGTGCTATTATGCCGGTTGTTGAAGGAAGCTCCAGCTTAGTTTCAAAGCTCTTAGATAGCGGCAGAGACCGCTTTGTGGATTTTCAGTCCAACGGCGGCAAGGGGACCGGATTTTATGGTGACAAACACATTAATGCTTTGATAACAGCTATGGAGGAGAAGGATTACGGCCGGGTCCTGGCGAAACCCAAAATCCTTGTTAACGACAATGAACCCGGAATTATCAGTTCAACAGATACTACTTATGTTACCAAAACAACCGGCGCTGTTGTTGAAGGTTCAACAGGTATCGTGCAAACGGGTATCGATTATGAGGGATACGATGCGGGCATCACACTTGAGATAGTCCCTCATATCAGCCGGGGTGACCTGCTTCGCCTTGATATTAGTTTGACCAGGTCCGATTTTGGGACTATCACCGGAGAAAGACCGCCTGATACTACCACCAACGAAATTAATACAACTGTTACCGTCCCCGACGGCAGCACTATAATTTTAGGCGGTCTGTTGAAACTTAACCAGAGTAAGGGTGGAACAAAAGTTCCGATACTCGGCGATATTCCGCTTATTGGCGGGTTGTTCAGGAGCACGAGCAACAGCGACTTACAAAGGCATATGTATGTTTTTGTTAAGGCTGAGATTATAAGACCCGATGATAAAGACCTTGCGAGTGGTGATTTGCAGCGTATATCGGACAGAAACAGGCAAGCGTTCGAAGAAAGTGAAATAGAATTTCAGGACTATCGTAACTGGCCCGGCGTAAAGCCCAGAAAGATGACTCCGTTCAAAGTACTTGAAGTACAATAGCGATGAAAAACATACTTATACAAACTGCCAGGCGGACCGGTCTTGTTGACGCGGATC
>CBDURK010000106.1:0-8758 GCA_965369645.1 uncultured bacterium
GATTTTGATATGCCGCGAGAACTCGGTGTTCTTGTGCTAATGGAGCTGCCGATGCGCGATGACCTGCCTGAGCTAATACGACCGTTCGTACTGCCAGCCCGCGGCTGTGTACTGCGAGAACTCGGCGTCCTTGTACTGGATGGACTGCGGGTGCTTGAAGTAACTCCCGACCGTATAGTAACAGGCCTGCTGACTGATGTTCGACTGGATTGACTGCTGGTACCGCCCCTGCTGGGTATGCGGACGTTTACTCTATTGGTAGTTCTGCTCGAACCGGTACTTCGCAGAGAACTGCTTCGCGTAGAACTACTCCGCGGAGAGCTGCTTCGCGTAGAGATACTGCTTCGCATTGAACTACTCCGTGGGGAACTGCTTCGCAAAGAGATACTGCTACGACTACTTGTTGAAGCCCTTGGTGTAGTCGCCCTGGCTGGAGTCCTGACGGACCGCGATGAGGTAGTAATCCTGGATGAGCTTGATCTGCTGGTCGAAGGTTGCCGGCTTCTGGAGGATGAGGAAGACCGTGAAGTTTGCCGACTTCTGGAGCTGCTCGGGCTTGATTTACTGCTTTTGCTGGATGCCCTCTTAGCCAAAACCGGCTCAATTGTCAGTATTAAGGCCAAAAACAACGTTCCAACAACAATTTTAACGTTTTTGGGGGTTTTTAGCGTTGCCATAATACTTCTCCTTAAATACTTAATGTAAAAACATATACATTCGAGATTCTTCTCTACCTATAAAAGGCATTAAAATCAAGGCAGGTAACGGAAATTTTACCCAAATATTGCTATTTGGCACTTTTTGTATGTGGAAAACAGGGAAGAAGCCCTCAAATGTGTCATTCGGTGCCGCATCGATTGGCTTGTTCGAGGGATTTTTTACGGAATACCAACTCCAGGCAAAGAGGGGCCTGCCGACAATTTTGTATTTAACTAATAATCCCGCTGCGTATCTACAACGCTTAATACACAACTAATTGCACATTTGTAAGATACTTTTCGATGAGCACCTGTATATGAAATGACGGAATGAAAACCTGCTTTACTGTCAACTCTTCACGGCACGCCGTCTTCGACAGCTATTGGTCGCTGTATTTGCACATTCTTTGCACCATACAGCCAATCCGTCTTTATGTCTGCTATGTTGGTAATACTGGTCCTCGGCCTTCCATTTTTTACATCTGCCGCACCGCTTCTGCTCAACACCTCCGGCAACACGATGAAGGTCTTTATAATTGTTGTATTTTTTCACAGAACCTCTCTTTTTTTCGTAACGTTCCCTCGCATATTCAGACTCACATTCCCTGCACCAAATCCTCAACCCGTCCGCGCGAGTACGATTCTTGCCAAACTCATTCTCGTTTTTACGTTTTTTACATTTACTGCATTGCTTCATTTTTTACATCCATAACTTAAACCATCCATAGCAAAATGCGCCGGTCTCTTCGACATCGGCTTTTCCCAAGATTCGGAATTTTACCACACATTTTGTCAAAAGGCAAATATTCGTTTGATAAATTTCCTTGATTGGAACTAAAAAAAGTATAATCCAGCCTTTCAGGTCGGATTATTTCCCCAAAAAAACATCTCGACAGAGCCGGCCTACAACTTTTTCACTTCGTCCGTCTGTACCAAGGTGCTCACTCATTATTATAATCTCCAATTTTTGCAAATGCAATTCTTTATGATCTAAAATCCGATATGCAACTTGTCATTCCTAAATAATCAGGATGTTAAAGTAATAATTTTTCACCTGAATACCCGAATCACCCCGGTTGGATATCCTAAAAATAAATCTCTTGACGAAAACCGAAAATATGTGTATTTTCCCAATACATTACGCAAAAAGGATTTTGTGGTATTGACAATGAAAATAGCTGTCAACCAAAGAGAAGAGCAGAGATTGTGTTATCGGTGGCCCGTTCGCTTCGCCAGGAGCGTGAAGGAAAAACCCATTCCGGGCCAGATTGTCGATGTTTCCAGTTGGAATTTGTCTTTTCTTTGCCACGCCAACAAAAAATGCCCCAGCCCGGAACAATTGATAACCGTTGACTTTGGTGTCCCTTACTTCGATTCAGTCGATTCATTCGATACGGTATTTTTCAACCGTATCGGACGTGTCTCTCGCGTCGATAACCTCACTAATCTTGTAACTCGCGTTGTAATCCAGTTCTCCAGACCATTATTCTTCAGACCGGGTGAACAAAACATCAGCGAATCCGATGCCTTGCAAAGACTCGATGCAAAAACTCAGTCAATTTCCAAAGCCGAAGAAGGGGCCCGGCTGTATAGTGAAGCACTGACTCAAGCCGAAGAAAAAACAACCTCTCATGAGCAGGCCAAAACCACAGCAGAAAAAAAACTAAAGGACGCAATCAAGGCAAGATGCAAAGCCGAAGCTACATTAAGAGCCGAAACCGAAGAAAAAGAAAGGGCCGAAGAAAAAGCAAGAATACAGGCCCTCGCAACAGCCAAAGCCCGCGCTAAGGCCGAATCCGAAGCAAAAGCAAGAATCGAAGCCGAGAGCAGAGCCGAAGCCGAAATTCAGGCAAGAATTGAAGCTCAAAAACAAGCAAAATTTGACATCGAGGAAATTACAAAAGCCCGCGATGAAGAATTGATACGGGCTGAAGAAAGAATAAAATCCTATGCCGAAGCAAAAGACCGGATAGAAGAAAAACTAAGGGCTGAAATCGAAGCAAGATGCAAAATAGAAGCTAACGCAATATGTCAGGCCGAACAAAGTGCAAAAGCACAGACCAAAGCGGCCACCGAAGCCGAATTGAGAATTCAGGCACAAAAGAAAGCCGAAGACTATGCCCATAAAAAAGCAATCTTTGAAGAGCAGATGCAGCAGATGATTAAATCTCATAACGGCCAGATAGCTAAAATCAAAGCCGAAACTGCCGAGGAAATCGCAAAAGCAAAAGCTGATACGGCAGATGCAATATCAAAACTCAAAATCCAGCTAAAACAAAATACTCAATCACACACCCGAGCAAATATCGAAACCGAACAAAAGACAACCTTCACAACCATACACTCCCCCAAAACAACCCTGGTAGAAAAAGTGGATAAACTCATTAAAGACAAGGGGACAATTTTTTAACAAATTACCTTTCAGCCAATAGTCAGCTACTCTCCGCCCTGCCCGGGCTCGCCGCATAGCTTTGTCAGTAACTTTCCTTTCCTATGGACTTGTTCTGTGGTATTACTCTAAGCTGCATTACGGTAAGGATTTTTATCTCATCAAAAAAAACGGGAGACAAGCGCCCCCCAGTTGCTTAAAAAAGCCCTGGTTGAGCCCACCTGCCTCCCTTAGTGAAGGAAAGAGTATTATGCCTGTTATTTTATTATGGTCGAATGACTTGTCCGGATAATCCCCTCCACATATATAAAATATAACTTATCCATCTCGATAAGCAAAAAAATCGTATAAATTTTTTAATTCCCACTATTATTATCGGCCCCAGCACACTTTTTTACTCTATTGTACATATCTCGGGCCACTGTTTAATTCCTGAGATATTAGTGGACTATTCTTTCGGAGTTTACCCTGTGAGACAACAAAGTTTATCTGACGAGGAAGATAATATAGAAGAAATTCACGGGCGGAAATTGCTGGAATAAATTGTTTTCATCAAAGATGACTCTGCCTGGATTCTATAGATGATTGATGCCTGATGACTTGATCCGTTAAATACGCTGAATTAATTACTTCTTTGTTTTTTTGGGTTTATTGTCCTCTTTTTCCAGATTTTGAGCGATTTGTTTCAACTGCTCGCATATCTGCCTGTTTTGCCTGATAAGAAGCTCAAGCTGTGAATGTATCGATTTCGAGCCAAAAATACTCTGGGCAAATACCGAAAAAAAAATCACTGCTATTGTCCCACCGATAGTGATAAAGCTCACCGCCCATAAAATCTTCTCCACAAGCTCGAACAAACCAGGATCTACCATACTATTACCTTCGAATATAAAAAGCAGCAAATATCCATCTCTCCTCAAATTGCCCTGCTTACAATAACTAAAACCCACACTCCGGTCAATCCAAAAGTTCTGCCCCCCTCCTACATTTATAAAATACCAAAAAAAAATCCTTGTCGTTTATATCTCAAATACTATATCATTTAGGGCTTTAGAGAAGTTTGTTAATGAATACCCTGAAATAAACTGTTTTGGAGGTTTAAAAAGTGGCTAATACCGACGACATTCGTAACATCGTTATCTTAGGGCACGGCGGCAGCGGCAAAACATCTCTCACAGAGGCGATGCTGCATAAAACCGGAACAACCAACCGGCTCGGAAACGTTGACGATAAAACAAGTACATGCGACTATTACGATGAGGAAAAAGAACACCAGCATTCCATCCAATCAGCGATAGTCAACATCCAGCACGCCGGCAAGCTGATAAATATCATCGATACCCCCGGATATCCCGACTTTATAGGCCCCTCCATAAAATCAATACCGGCGGTCGAGACAGCCATAATCGTCATCAGCGCCGCGGCCGGAATAGAAACAAATACACGAAAAATGGCCGAGTTAGCCGCAAAAGCCGATATCCCCCGTCTCATCGTAATAAACAAGATGGACGCTGAAAATGTTTCCCTACCTGAGCTTATAAAAAATATCCAGGCCACCTTCGGCCCGCAATGCCGCTGTGCTAATCTGCCCGGCGCCGATAAAGCATCCATTATCGACTGTATCGAAAACGCATCAGGCGATTCGCCGCTAATGGACGTCGCCCAGGCCCACACCGACCTGATCGAAAGTGTCATAGAAGCCGACGACGACCTCATGGAAAGCTACCTCGGAGGAGAAGAAATACCCGTGGAAAAAATAGCCTCGGTGTTCGTAGAAGCTTTAAAAGCCGGAACTCTCACTCCGATAGTCTTCACAGATGCCCGCAAAGGAACAGGAGTACAAGAGCTTCTGGATATCATTGTAAATTATACCCCTTCGCCCAGCCAGGCTAAGCCCACCGTCCTCAAAGATGGTGACAGCTCGACCGAACTGTCCCCCGACCCTGCCGGTCCGCTGGCCGGACTGGTTTTTCGAGTAGGCTTCGACCCTCGCTCGAATATGAAGTATTCTGCAATCCGCATCTTCAGCGGAACAATTAAAGCGGACACTCATCTGTTCTGCAACAACGGGAAAAAGAGCATTCGACCGGGTCATATCTTAAAATCTCAGGGCGGCGAAAATAAGGAAATCGATGCAGGTATTGCAGGTGACATCATTACCCTGGCAAAGGTTGAAGAGCTTAGAACCGGCGACCTCATACACGATGGCAAAGTATCCGGAAAATTCGAAATGCCCGCCGCTCCGGAACCGATGTTTTCATTGGCACTTGAGCCGGCCACAAGAGGCGACGAGCAGAAAATCGGTACCGCACTTGAAAAATTATGCGAAGAAGACCCCTGCTTCAAGATTAGCAGAGATGCCCAGACAAAGGAGCTTGTTGCCAACGGCCTTGGTGATTTGCACTTGCGGATAATGCTTGAGAAAATGAAGACCCGCTATAAACTCTCAATAACAACAAAGGAGCCTAAGATTCCTTACCGCGAGACAATTACCGCCAAAGCCGAGGGGCACTACCGCCACAAAAAGCAGAGCGGCGGAGCGGGACAATTCGGAGAAGTCTATCTTCGTGTCGAGCCAGCCGAACGAAATTCCGAGCCGTCTTTGCAGTATAGCTGGGATATCTTCGGCGGTTCAATCCCGGGACAGTTTGAGCCGGCCGTTGCCAAGGGCGTTAACGACGTAATGAAGTCTGGTGTCGTTGCGGGATTCCCATTGCAGGATGTAAAAGTGTCAGTTTATGATGGAAAACACCATCCGGTCGATTCTAAGGAAGTGGCGTTCCGCGCCGCGGGCAAGGGAGCATTCATCGACGCCGTTCAAAAGGCAAAAGCCGCCCTGCTCGAACCGATAGTGGATATGGAGATTACTATACCCGCTGAGAATATGGGCGATATCGCAGGCGACATGGCATCCAAACGCGGCAGAGTAATTGGACAGGATATGCTGCCCGGAAATTATATTGTCGTTAAAACACAGGTGCCATTGTCTGAAGTTACGCAATATAACGGCCAGCTTAAAAGCGTTACCGGCGGACGCGGCAGTTACTCGATGGCACTCAGCCATTATGAAATTGTACCGCCCAACGTCCAGCAGCAAATAATCGCCCAGCATGCAAAGAAAAAAGAGGCAGAGTAGATTGCAGCAGAGCCGCAATCGCGAACCAGTGGTCTTTATCGATAATCAATTGAAAAGCCCCTGTCTTACCTTTACAGTAAAACAGGAGCTATCGTATTCTCTTAGTATCAAAGATGACCTGAATATCAGCTCATCTAATAGAATGTTAATTTACAACCAGGGCATCCACCCAGCCGGCATCGTCTTCTTCGCTGACACTCCAGTCCTTGACATATCGCCATTTCAACTCGTAGGTACCTGAAGGCAGTGTGTATAAAACCTGCTGCCAGTCCGCCAAGCCGCTGATGCTGTTCTGCAATGAGCCGTCAATGTAAAACTCCAGTTTGTCGTAACCGGCTTCGGAAGATACCTTCCAGTAGAAGCTGATCGCCCCACCGCTAACTGTAGTTTGCATCCAAGACTCTTGATTATGCGAGATAACTCCGCTCTGGGCCGCATCCGAATCGAAAAAAAACACCAAGTTCTGTGAAAACCAGTCTACATTGCCGCCCGTGCTCAAACTCACATTCGTATCCAGAGCCTCTGAAAGGGAACCACCGGAAGGAGGTTGACTTGAGCCCGACCATTCCACAAAGTCCACCAAGCCGCCGTCAATTCCTATACTCTCACTCCAGTCCTTGACGTATCGCCACTCCATAGTATGCGAACCCGGTTCGGTAATCACGTATATCATCTGATGCCAGTCTTCCAACCCGCTGATTCTGTCCTGAAGCACGCCGTTAATGTAAAATTCCAGAAAATCATAATTATCCTCAGATGATACTTTCCAGTAGAAACTGAATATTCCATCTCCGATGATTGTCGTCCGCATCAACGAACTCTGCTCGTCTGAGATAATTCCGCTCTGAGCGGCATCACCATCAAAGTAAGTTATTTCGATCTGCGAAAACCATTCTGCATCGCCATCCGTTGCGATACTCAAATTAGTATCCAATGCCTCGGAAAGCGGGCCGACGGATGGAGGTTGACCTCCGCCACTTGAGCCCGACCATTCCACAAAGTCCACCCAGCCGCTGTCGTCTCCTTCACTTACACTATAATCCTTGAAGTATCGCCACTCCAAAATATGCGAACTCGAATCGGTAATCGTGTAAGTTACCTGGTGCCAGTCAACCAATCCGCTTATTCTGTCCTGAAGTACGCCGTCAATGTAAAATTCTAAAAAGTCATAACCGACCTCAGAAGACACCTTCCAGTAGAAGCTGAATGTCCCCGCCCCGCTGACTATCGTCTGCATCAACGATTCCTGGTTGTCCAGAACATCTCCGCTCTGAGCTGCGTCACCATCAAAGAAAGCCACTGCGGTCTGGGCAAACCAGTCAGCCTCGCCGGCTGTTGTAAAATTCAAACTTGTATCCAATGCCTGCGAAAGCGGATCATTAGAGGGTGGCTGAGTTCCACCCAGCCATTCCACAAAGTCGATCCAGCCGCTGTCAATGCCCGAACTGACGCCCTTATCCTTGACATATCGCCACTCCAAAATATGTGAACCAGGATCGGTTATCGTGTATATCATCTGATGCCAGTCCACCAGCCCGCTTATCTGATCCTGAAGAACACCGTCAATGTAAAATTCCAGTAAATCATAACCAGCCTCAGATGATACTTTCCAGTAGAAACTGAATATTCCATCTCCGATGATTGTCGTCCGTATCAACGAACTCTGCTCGTCTGAGATAAGTCCGCTCTTGGCCGCATCACCATCAAAGTAAGACACCGCAGTCTGGGCAAACCAGTTGGCATTGCCGTCCGTTGTGAAACTCAAACTCGTATCCAAAGCCTCGGAAAGCGGATCAGAAGGAGGTTGTATCTCTTCTGACCACTCCACAAGGTCAATCCAGCAACTATCGTCTCCTCCACTTACGCTATAATCCTTCACGTATCGCCACTCCAAAATATGCGTACCAGGATCGGTTATCGTATATATCATCTGGTGCCAGTCCACCAGCCCGCTTATCTGATCCTGAAGAACACCGTCAATAAAAAACTCAAGTAAATCATAACCAGCCTCAGATGATACTTTCCAGTAGAAACTGAATATTCCATCTCCGATGATTGTCGTCCGTATCAACGAACTCTGCCCGTCTAAGATATCTCCGCTCTGGGCTGCGTCACCATCAAAGTAAGACACCGCAGTCTGGGCAAACCAGCCCAAATCGCCATCTGTTGTAAAGCTCAAATTCGTATCCAGGGCTTCGGAAAGAGATTCAGATGGAACCTGGGGTCCGCCCGACCAATCTACAAGGTCCACCCGGCCAAGATCGTTTCCATTACTTGTCGAACTATCCTTCTCGTATCGCCATTCCAGGGTATGCGAACCCGGTTCGGTGATTGTGTAAATCATCTGATGCCAGTCCATCCACCCACTGATGCGGTCCTGACGTACTCCGTCAATATAAAATTCCAGATAATCATAATTGAGCTCGGAAGTTACCCTCCAGTAAAAGCCCAACGTTCCCACGCCGTCAACCGTCGTTCGTATCCAGGACACCTGGTTATCCCAGATATCGCCGCTCTCGGCCGCGTCACCATCAA
>CBDURK010000107.1:0-8752 GCA_965369645.1 uncultured bacterium
TAAAACCTCTGAAAATTCAATGTTTTACGGTGGTGTATCGATGACACTTATCCACCCGAGCGAAGGGGCTCGGTCATTCAGCTAACGACAAGTGATCAACTGTTTGACAGGAATAGTCGTTGAAGGCGGCAAAACCATATGGTGTAATTCATGTGGTTTGAATGATAGAACCCGGATATCACCAACTCCGGGACAGACTCTTTCCATACACAATCAGTATGTGATCAGGTAATAGCAGGTCTTGTCGCGGGTACCATCGATCTCAAAGGTGTTATTCTGCATCGGAAGCGTTTTCAACGTGCGCAATCCATCATGGTCCAGAAGATGTACTTCCCCCTGGCCCGGACGTTTCAACGTAATCTTTGCTTTAACGGGTTCCATAAGGATGGGACTACCGCCCCGATCCAAAAGTTGATCCTCTGCTTCATTGAGTTTCATGCCAGTATTGCGGGCTCTGGCAATGGCTGCAACCAGTACCTTTCTGGATGAACTGATATCTCTGTTGGGCTCCTTTGCAGTTACATAGATCGCGCTAAAACGACTCTTCGGCTGGATTGTCACATTTCCAAGCTCGAATGTCTGATTGTTGGAAAAGCCCACAACCGCTTTGGTAGCATCCGTATTAATCGTAAAACAACCATCCTGCTTTGATGAGCCGGATTTCCATCGCAATTGCCCCGAAGTTGAATTCAGCCATCCATCCTTTTCGTAACGACTCAGATCAAATTTGGGTGTATCTCGATACTCGTTTGTAAACTCAACGACACTGCGCGCAACGGCAAGGGTCTGTGCCGGTACACGATCACTGTCAAAGGCCTTGACGTCATATCGTTGAATTGTCTTGTCGTCAAAGCCGATCTTGCCCTTGAAAAGCGATGGTACGTGGACATACCGTCGAGCGGTTACTTCTGATTCGCGTACGTCACCTCGCAATATCTGTCGAGCAACAACAGGGAACAGACACAGCACCTGTGGAGTTGTCACTTCCCATCGATTCCCTCCAATTTTATCCCTAAAACCGCCGCTATCGCGATTCTGGAACATATACGAAACATCCCAGCCTTGCAGCCCCATTCCGTATGCAGCAATGATACCTACCCCTTCGGCTCCCCATTCGCTTGGGAATACATGAATCCACTCCGATAACATGAACGGCCGATCTGCGACTTGCTGCATCCCTGCACTGAGCATGCCGGAACCCGGGACCGACAACATACTCGCATTGATGATATGGTTCTGCTTTCCTCCACCAAAGTAGTTGTGTCGGTCAATCATCCCCACCAGATAGTCTGTGTGAAGATTGGTATAGTGACTTAAGGCTCGCCCAGCCTGCCAGTTTGATCCGAGAATTTCACCAGTATAGCCAGCCTTGCGGACGGCCTGCATATACCGTTCATAAGCTCTATGTTGTAAGAGATATAGAAATTCAAGGCTGTCGAGCAGTCTTTGCCGGCAGTACCTCTGTGAACCGTTGAGTTGTATAGGATCCCAGTACCATGGATTTCCCAGGGGCAGGATGTTTCGCTTGTCCAGATGTTCTATGGCGGTAAAGCCTTTGCTCTGAAAACTGTCCAGAGCCTTTTGTCCCCATACTCGCAATAGTCCATCATGACTACCGTACTTGGCCTTGAGCCAATCGCTGAATTGTCCTGCAACTAATTTCCGCAAAGTGGGGCTCTTAAGCAATGGCCCCATCGAAGTGTAAAAAAGAATACTCTGCTCGTTGATGATTTCAATCACATAAATCGCCGGATCTTCGGCATATGTCAGTCCTGTATAAGGATTACGGTGCTTCAATAAATTGACGCTCTGGCGGATATGAAGATTCTGGAGTTCGACCGAGTAGAAGTAGGCGCTGTGTGGACAACTGATCCGATTTTTCCGTTTATCAAATGTGCCGAACTCCTCGATATAGGGCACGTCTCGTTTGTCCAACGGACCAGCTTTGATTGTACCAAAATGTACCGAAAGTTTGATAAAGATGCCGGCTTCCTTGAATTTGGCAATCTGGTAATCCATACGGTCCAAAGCTTCCGGATCAAACTCGGCAATACTGTCCACGGTCTGGATACCTGCCCAGCCAGATCCGTCGGCATACTTATGCAATCGCACACTATTGATACCATATTTTGGATAAAATGCCGCACGTCGCTTGGCCAATTCCTTGTCCGGCGCACATGCAGTATAGCATAGATTGGTCCCCCACAGTTTGATGGCTTTACCATTGTAAATGAGCTTGTCGTCCTGTCGTGTGATTCTGCCGTATCGCCCGGCCGGCTTGTCCAGCCATTCTTGCATCCCGATCTCGCCGGGCTCCGGTGTGTTTCGCGGTTCAAAGCGATACCATCCGGACATATCGTTACTATGTCCGGTCGTCCCTAAAAAAAGCACAAATCCTAAACTGAAAAACAAAATGGAAATATATTGATTACACCTCGTTTTCATAGATACTCCTTTTCGAGTCAACATACGTACCGAAATACTCATTAGTGGGGATTGCCCACCATACCCGCTTGCAGACTACCTTTGCCAATGCCATGCTATTCTTAAAAAATGAAATAGAACCACAGTGCGCCTGTCAATCGCCAATAGGACCAATATGAACGACTGCCTAAGCTCGTAGCAAACAAGCATTTACAATCTCAAACTCCTGATTCCCATTTTACACTTTCAACTGCTTAAATTCAACCAACTGCTTAAATTCAACCAACTGCTTAAATTCAACTATTGAATCGACTTTTGCGGTTTTCGTGGTATTGCCCGGTGAGACATTTTTTTGCCCCCATCCCTGTCCCCTCACACAGTAACAGCACACGCAAGTTTCAGGCAGCGTTCACTACTCGCAGTCAGGAATTGCTGAACACGCCCAATGAATCTGTTGCTCTATAATGAACTTGATCATCTAAAAACAACATCCGGATACTTAATCAATTTTATCCATTCTAATTCAATAGTGATATAAAGATCTCTTACTGTATGAATTTAGTTCTTCATTTTCTGGGCGATGTTGAGTCCGACGAGTTGTGCGACAAAGATAGCCAGATAAACCGGCCCGGCAACCGCTTCCATAATCGACAGTATTTTCGCATACTCGGAAACGGGTGCAATGTCGCCATATCCCAGAGTGGTTAATGTTGTAAAACTGTAATAATAACAGTCAAAACCCACATTACGGATATTGATAAGCGCATCCGGATCAAATGTCAGCACAATCATATATAAAGTTGCCCAAAATAATCCAAGAAGAAAATAGACGCTGATGCCTCCCTTAATCGTGTCGGAAGTGACCACTTTGTTAGACAATATTTTTGTGATCAAAATAACAATTGCCAGAAATAAAAAAAGAGCGTAAAGGAATAGCAGAATCAGAATGCCCTCGTCCGCCAAATCATTAATTGCAAAACGAGCAACCACATTTAAAGCAAATGCAAGCAAGCCGATGGAGATCACCGCAATAAAGACTTTGCGAGATAAGCCAACCCATAAAGCCGGGGCAATCGCAATCAGCAGCAGCAGCGGGCCGAACGGAAATTTCGCTTCGGCCTTATGAAGAAAGGGATATACAACAAGAATAACAATCTCCGTCACCAACAAGTAATTGTACTTGTTCTTTAAGAATGCTTCTATATTTAATCGTTTCATTTGCTTAGCTTTCCCCAAACCTCTGCTGCTCATTCTCGATACGGGGCAGTTTGTTTGTTCGGTCTCCTGTTGAAGTTCAAGCCGCGGTTTCTTTGATTCTAAAAAATACCGTAAACAAGACCGGTATCACAATCAACGTCAGTACGGTTGCAAAGGCCAAACCAAACATGACCGTTACCGCCATGGCTACAAAGAACGCATCTGTCAGCAGAGGGATCATGCCCAACACGGTCGTCATCGCGGCCATCGATACCGGTCGCATACGACTAACACCGGAATCGACAATTGCCGCAAATGGGTCTTTGCCGGAAGCAATCTGCATGTTAATCTCATCAATTAACACTATCGAGTTTTTGATTAACATCCCTGTCAGACTCAGAAAACCCAGAAGCGCCATGAAACCAAACGGTTGTTTCATAATTAAAAGACCGACTGTTACGCCAATAATTGCCAGGGGAACTGTCAAGAAGATAATCAGTGGCTTCTTAATTGAATTAAACAGAATAATGACCACTAACACCATGAACAGAAAAATTGTAGGCAGTTGAGCTGATAATCCCTGTTGAGCCTCGGCAGAGTTTTCGTATTCACCGCCCCATTCGAGCGAATAACCTTGCGGAATCGAGATTGCATCAATCTTCGGTTTCAGCTTCGCGAAGACAAGGGTGGCAGGTCCACTTTTGGGATCACACCGCACTGTCAGGGTAGGAAGTCGATTGCGGCGTCGAATGACTTGGTTCTCAGAAACTGTTTTTATCTCAGTTACGACTTGTCGGATTGGAATAAAACCGCGTGCAATTGGGTTGTATATCTGTATATTATCCAGCTCACGGACATCATCCCGTTCAGACTCCGGGCTTCGAAATACGATTGGAATTAATTCGTCTCCTTCCCGATATTGTCCGACCGTAATTCCCTTCGTAACTGTCTGAAGCGTCAAAGCAATTTGCTGGCGTGTTAGTCCGGCATTGCGGGCGGCGGTTTCAGAAATAATAGGCCTCAAAAGGGGCACCCGCTGGCGCCAATCGGTATTTATATCAACAGCTTCCGGTTGTTCCTGCATAATCTTTTCAACCTGATCTGAAAGTTCTCGCAATACGTCCGGATCTGCACCTCTCAGACGAACTTGTATTTTGTTGGCATCACCAGGTCCAAGCATAAAACGTCTGCAAAACACCTGGGCATCCGGGTACTTTTCAGTAAGGTGCTTCTGAATACGCTCCATTAAGGTCTGAATAATTCGATAATCCTTGACCGAAACCAATACCAGGCTATAGGCTGGATTGGGTTCTTCAGGCGTATAGGTCAGAAGAAATCGCATTGCACCCTGCCCGACCACCGAGGTTATATCCGTCACATCTTCCTGCTCAAGTAGATAGTTCTCGATCGATGCAATATTTTTCTCAGTTTCATTAATATGTGTCCCTTGTGGCATCCAGAAATGCAGCATGAATTGAGGACGTGTCGATTCCGGGAAAAAACTTTTATCAATAAAACCAAATCCGTAAATTGATAATACCAGCAGACCAGCGAGTACTGCAATAGTAAAATAACGCTTGCGTATACAGAAAACAAGCAGCCCTTTGTAAGTCTGGAATATCTTTCCTCCGTAAGGATCTGTGTCCCCTTCAAGCTTTTTTACTCTTAGAAAAGATACTCCTGCTAACGGAGTAGTTGTGATGGCCAGTACCCAACTTAGCATCAGAGAATACAGAATTACCTGGTATAAGGAACGACAATATTCCCCGGTCGAATCAGGGGATGCACCGATCGCAGCAAAAGCCAGAACAGCCACTACGGTGGCACCAAATAAAGGCCACATCGTTTGTTTGACAATGGCGATGGCACCATCTTTCTTACTCATGCCTTTTTGAGCATTAATAAGAATACCTTCAACCACTACTATGGCATTATCTACGAGCATTCCTAAGGCGATAATTAACGCTCCAAGGCTGATGCGTTCGAGCATTACTCCGTTCATATCCATAAGGATAAATGTTGATAAAACAGTCAGCAGAAGAATGCCCCCGATCAGAATACCACTGCGAAAACCCATCACGAATACCAACACTCCAACCACAATGGCAATTGCTTCAATCAGACTAATTACGAAGCTATTAATCGAGGTTACGACAGTATCAGCCTGATGTGAGATGATACCGATTTCCATTCCGATGGGAGTTTCGGCCTGTAATTCTTTGAGACGTTCACTAACAGCCTGGCCCATAACAACAACATTTCCGCCTTCGATTGTTGAAATCCCCAATCCCACCGCTGGCATACCGTTAAATCGTACAACCACATTTGGCGGATCCACATATCCCCGGTGTATTGTGGCAATGTCTTTAAGAAACAGTCGGGTGGTTCCGTCAGCGGCAAGCAAAGCGATGTCACCAATATCCTCAACCGAGTTTAGTTCACCAGTTGGAAAAATGCGGACATACTGGCGGCCAATTTGTATATTGCCAGCCGGAACGACCATGTTCTGCCCACTCAGGGAAGCATAAATCAGTTCCGGGGAAATGCCTAACTGGCTAATTCGCCCTCGTGATATTTCCAGATAAATTCTCTCATCACGCACACCAAAGAGACTGACATCCGCCACATCCTGAACCAGAAGTAATTCACGGCGGAGCATCTTGGCATGCTCATAAATCTCTTTTTCCGTATAACCGTCACCATAGATAGCATAAAAGATCCCATAGACATCACCGAAATCATCCCAGACCAGTGAGGTGGACGTCCCGGGTGGTAATTGGTCCTGCACATCACCCACTTTACGACGCAGTTCATCCCAGATCTGTGGCAGCTCAGGGGCCATATGATGTTTTTTGATTTCGACCTCAATAGATGAAAAACCGGGCATCGACAAGCTTTCTACTCGCCTGACCTGTCCCATTTTCTGAATGGATATTTCCAGGGGATCCGTAACTTCTTCGGCCACTTCCATTGCCGTAGCCCCGGGATAATAGGTAATGACCTTGGCGCTTTTAATCGTGAATTCCGGATCTTCCAGACGGCCGAGTCCCATATAAGATTTAATACCACCGAAAAGCAGCAGCACTGTTATCACAACCGTGATCGTTTTCTTGTCGATCGATAATTGTGCAATATTCATTTTCAGCCCTCCTGACTCTTTAACGAATATTTACGAACTTGCTGGCCTTCCTGAAGCAAATTAACCCCTTGGGCCGCAATCTGGTCGCCCTTACTCAGACCCTCCAGAATTTCAATGTCATCGCCCATTGCTTTTCCAACCGTAACATCCTGACGATGAACTGCCAGTGCCCCGTCTTTTTCCTGGACTTTCCATACATAATACTGTCCTTGCCCATCAACCGGCACCGAGTCGATCGGAACAAGGAAGCGGTCGGACTCCGGAAAGGCGCCTTCGATTGGATATTCCCGTACAGAGGCCGTCATGCCGGGGAAAATATTATACTGATCCTGAACCGGCATGGTAAAAGTAACGGTATAAGTCTGGGTCAGAGGATCCGCTTCAGTGGTATATTCCTTGGCCTCAACATCAAATTCTATACCCGGTAGCGGGTCAAAGATTGCCACAAAACGGAACTTGCCTTTTTGCTCTTTAGCTCGGAGGACTCGTTCCTGGGGAACGGACACTTCCACTTCAATAGACTGGATGTTCTGTACCCCTACAATGTCTTGCTTGGCTTGAACATTTTGGAAATTCTCGACAAAGGTATCAGAAATAACTGCATCATAAGGTGCTTTCAGAATGGTGTCATCCAGAGCTTTTTGTGCGATCTCCAGGTTTGCTTTGGCTTGTTCAAATGCGGCTTGGGCATTTGTCAGGTCCGTCCTGGAAACCGCTCCACTCTCGACCGCTTGTTGGATTCGTCCCAACTGTACTTTAGCCTGCTCAAATTCCGCTTTGGCGGCATCATGGCGATTTTTATAGTCGCGTTCATCCAGCTTTGCCAACAGATCGCCTTTCTTAACTTCCTCCCCCTTTAGGACTGAAAACTCGATGATCTGCCCTTCGACTTGAAAGGCCATAACGACTGTATCTTTGGCTGTGACTTTACCGGAGTATTCACGGACAGCCGGCAGAGACGTTTCACCGATCTGAATCATTTTCAACGGTCGAACCAGTTGAGGCTCGGGTGGTTTTTCTTTTCTCCAGTCGATAAAAAATACAGCATAGATACCACCGATGATCAAAATGGCACCGATAATGAATCCCAATAATTTGGATTTTTTGGGTTCAATTGACATAGGTTCTTCTCCTAATTCAGTTTTATGGTTCGGTTTGGGATGTTTCAGGGCTCTCCACAGACCAACCACCACCTAGCGCAGTATAAATCCGGACCAGATTTTTCGCTACACGGCCCTGGCTTTCCGCCAATTGGTCCTGTTGGTTCGTGAGAGCCCGCTGCATATCCAGAACGTTTTGGAAATCGGTTAGACCGATTTCGTATAATTCTTTAACAAGCTCAACTGATTTTTGTGCTGCCGATACGGAACGCTCCAACGCTTCAACACGCTGCTGTTCTTCTGTATAAGCAACCATCGTATTTTCAACCTCTTCCAAGGCAAGGAGAATCGTTTGCTCGTAATTGACCATAGCTTGCTCAGCCTGGGCTTCCTGTACTTTGATACTGCTTTTGATTCGATCGCCATCGAACAGGTTCCATCGCATAGCCGGTCCGAATCCCCATTTTCGACTGTCCCATTCACCAATTTCTTTCATTTGTTGCGCTTCCAGGGCGAATGTGCCGGATAAAGAAAATGCCGGATACAATCCTGCGGTCGCAATGCCAATCTCCGCAGTCTGCGCAGCTAAAATCCGTTCAGCACGTCGAATATCCGGTCGCTGCCGAAGAAGCTCTGTAGGAAGACCGACCGTAATATCCTCTGGTACATCCGGAATCTTAGATCCTGTTGATAGTTCATTATAGAGAAACGCCGGAGATTGCCCCAACAAAACGCTCAAACGGTGAATCGCCTGTGCTTCAGACTGCCTCAGCACTGGAATGGTTGATTCCGTAGTAGCCAGGACTAATTCAGCCTGTTGAACATCCAGTTCCGGTACCAATTCTGCTTCACGCCGCTTTCGGGTGAGTTTAAGTGTATCCTGCTGAAGCTT